>NZ_AP022847.1:1222500-1445000 GCF_015100395.1 Nitrosophilus alvini
TGGTAAGTGATGTAGAAGCGGAGCTGGATCCAAAATATGATATGTTTGATCTTTTTGCCGCCACATTTACCGCAGGGACCATGACAGGAGCACCGAAAATCAGAGCAATGGAGCTGATAGCAGAATTCGAAGGGCTCAAACGCGGCTTCTACAGCGGCAGCATCGGATATTTTGGTTTTGACGGAGATATGGACAGTGCCATCACCATAAGAACGGCAATGATAAAAGATGAGGAGATAATTTTCCAGGCAGGTGCGGGAGTTGTTGCCGACAGCAAACCTGAACTTGAATATCTGGAAGTAAAAAACAAACTTGGTGCTCTGATGAATACAATCAGACTCCTTTCTCAAGAGAGTGAAAAAGAGATCTGATTTTTGTCAAAAGGCACAGCAATGAAACTTTTCGCAATTTTCGGCAATCCGGTTGATCACTCAAGATCGCCTTTGATGCATAATTACACTTTTGAAAAACTTGGTATCAGACACTGTTATACAAGAGTTCTGCTTGAAAGTGCCAATGTTAAAGAGACCTTTTTGAATCTGCGTCTAAGCGGTGCGAATATCACTGTACCTCATAAAGAAGAGGCTTTTTTGCAGGCTGATGAAATAAGGGGTATTGCAAAAGAGATAGGTGCTGTAAATACTCTTATATATGAAGACAAAAAGATCATAGGATACAATACGGACGCACCCGGTTTTATGAAGGCGGTAGAAGTGTTTGACTTCAAATCTGCACTGATTTTGGGTGCCGGAGGTACTGCCAAAGCGATATCAGCCGCTTTTGCCAAAGAAGGTATAGATTTTGCCGTATTGAACAGAAGCGCGGGAAGACTTGACTATTTTGAAAAAAGAGGGTGGAAAGTTTATACCTGGGAAAACTTCGAACCGGATAGTTATAAACTGATTGTAAACACTACCAGCGCAGGGCTTAAAGACGACTCTTTTCCGGCTCCCGAAAACATACTGAAAAAAGTTTTTGAAAACGCCAAATATGCTGTAGATGCAATATACGGCAAAAAAACACCTTTTTTGAAACTTGCCGAAAGTTTAGGACTTGAAACAAAAGATGGCAAAGATATGCTTCTTTATCAGGGAGTTTTGGCATTTGACTACTTTACAAATCACCGATACGATATCAAAACGATAGAGAAATTTATGAGAGAGAGTTTTGAACTTTAAGACCCTGTGAAATCTCTCTTCACAGGGTTCTTTAAAAGATTACTGTTTTCTTATCTCTTTGAGTGTTTCCGCAGCCATAAACGATAGCTCAAGAGCCTGATCTGCATTGAGTCTAGGGTCACACTGGGTATGGTATCTGTGAGAGAGGCTCTCAGGAGTGATTGAACTGCTCACGCTTCCAGTACATTCTGTAACATCCTGGCCGGTCATCTCAAGATGAATACCGCCGGCATATGTTCCTTCGCTCTTATGAATCTGGAAAAACTGTTTTACTTCACTTAAAATCTTTTCAAAATCTCTTGTTTTGAGCCCACCTTGAGTCTTATAGGTATTTCCGTGCATAGGATCGATACTCCACAAAACTTTTTTACCTTCGGCTTTTACACGTCTAAGCAGCGGAGGGAAAATATCGCTTATTTTATCAGCTCCCATTCTGACTATGAGAGTCAACCTTCCGGCTTCATTTTCAGGATTGAGTTTGTCTATCAACGCTATAAGCTCATCTTCTTTCATGCTAGGTCCGACTTTTACGCCAATAGGATTTTTAATGCCGCTGAAAAACTCCACGTGCGCTCCGTCGAGCTCTCTTGTCCTGTCTCCTATCCAGAGAAAATGCGCAGAGCAGTCGTACCAGTCTCCTGTTATACTGTCGCGTCTTGTAAGGGCTTCTTCGTAGTTCAAAAGAAGCGCTTCGTGTGATGTATACAGTACTGTTTCTCTCAGCTGTGGCGTATTTCTGGAATTTATTCCTATAGCTTCCATAAATCTCAGAGCTTCGGATATTTTATCGGCGAGCTCTTCATATTTCGCACCCAAAGCTTTATCTTTCACAAAATCAAGGTTCCAGCTGTGTACTCTGTGAAGATCGGCAAGTCCGCCCCTTGCAAAAGCTCTGAGCAGATTCAGCGTTGCAGCGGAAATGTTATACGCTTTTATCATTCTCTCCGGATCTGGTTCTCTTGCTTCCGGAGTAAAAGCAATATCATTTATAATATCGCCTCTATAACTGGGAAGCTTGACACCGTTTATCTCTTCATAATCGCTTGATCTTGGCTTGGCAAATTGACCTGCTACTCTTCCTACTTTTACAACAGGTCTTCCACTTGAAAAAGTCAAAACAACTGCCATCTGCAGTATCGCTTTGAACAAATCTCGTATATTGTCTGCATTAAAAGCCGCAAAACTTTCCGCACAATCACCGCCTTGAAGAAGAAAAGCTTTTCCTTCGGACACGGAAGCCAGTTTTTCTTTCAGATTTCTGGCTTCTCCAGCAAATATCAGCGGCGGATATCTTTTTAATTCTTTTTCAACAGCCGCAAGCTTTTCTAAGTCTTTATACTCAGGTTGCTGCTTTGCGTGAAATTTTCTCCAGCTATCTGGTCTCCAGCTCATTTTATACCTCTTCTAAAAAATTGTGAAATTATACTCTTTTTTTACTTTTTTTTAAAGAAAGAAATTTTTATGCAAACTCTGTGAAAAGAGATTACTCTGTAAAGTTATATTCTTATCCTGTCGTGAAGCGCTTTTGAAATAGAAAGCATATCTACATTTTCAAGACTTACACCGGTCGGAACCCCCTGAGCGATTTTCGTAAATACCAGATCAAAATCTTTCAGTTTGTCTTCCACATATAAAATTACAGTCTCATTGGCAATCGAGGGCGTCAATGCAAAAATAATCTCTTCAACTCCTTCGGATACGATATCTTTCAGCCTTTCTATATCGTCTTCCTCAATCGAATCAAGCACAAAATAGCGTCCAAAATACTCACCGCTCTCCTCTATGATATTAATATCTTTTGCACTTTCAACGATACACAAAAGAGAGCTGTCTCTGTGTTCATCGGCGCATATATAGCATATTTCATCTTCGCTTATTCCGCCACACTTCGAACACTTTTGTATCGAGCTCACGGCATTTTCTATGGCATGGACAATTTTCATGGCAGTCATATTATTTTCCATAACCAAATGATATGCAAGCCTCATTGCCGATTTTTTACCGATTGTAGGAAGAGATTCCAATGCTTCTACAAGTTCATTAAACTTTTTAAGCCCTTTTTTCAACTCTCTCTCCTTTTTTCTATGTGAAATTATATCAAAATAACCTGTTTATGAGAATTATGAAACTATGTAAAAAAGATATAGCTACAATCGGTTTACTTTTATTAAAAAAACTTTAACTATGTATAAAATATTTTATGGTAAAATCGCTGAAGCTTAAACTCCACTTAAAGGATACTGAAATTGGTTGATCTAGACTATTATGAAATTTTGGAAGTTGAAAGAGGGGCGACTTTTGACGAGATAAAAAAGGCATACAGAAAACTTGCATTAAAATACCATCCTGACAGAAATCAGGGAAACAAAGAGGCAGAAGAGAAATTCAAACTTATAAACGAAGCATATCAGGTTTTAAGCGACGAAAACAAAAGAGCCATTTACGATAGATACGGCAAATCAGGACTTGAAAATCAAGGATTTGAGGGATTTAGCCACAGCAGTTACGAAGATATAATGGAATTTTTTGAATCTGTTTTCGGAGGAAGTTTCGGAGGATTTGGTTTTGGAAACAGAAAAAGAGACGACCAGAAGTATCCTCTTGATCTTTCATACGAGATGGAGATATCTTTTGAAGAAGCGATTTTCGGCACACAAAAAGAGATAGACTACGAATACAAAATTCCATGCTCAGCATGTGGCGGAACGGGAGCCAAAGATAGAGAGCTTCAAGTCTGCCCCGAATGTGGCGGAAACGGACAGATATACTACAGACAGGGATTTATGACATTTTCCCAAACCTGTCCCAGATGTAATGGCTCAGGGCGCATAATAAAAGAAAAATGCCCCGAATGCAAAGGCCTTGGATTTGAGAGAAAAAGAGAAAAAATCACTATAAATATCCCGGAAGGCATCGATAACGGTGACAAAATAAGAGTTTCACACAAAGGCAATATAGGAATAAACGGCCAAAGGGGAGATCTTTATATAACTTTCTATGTTAAAGAGGATGAACATTTTGTAAGATACAACGACGATATATATCTTGAAGTTCCTGTATTTTTTACCCAGGCGATTTTGGGCGAAACAATAAAAATTCCGACCCCAAGAGGAGAAAAAGAGCTGAAACTTCCCGCGGGAGTAAAAGATAAAGAACAGTTTGTATTCAAGGGTGAAGGTGTAAGAAATGTCAGGTCCGGACATAAAGGAAACTTGATAGTTCAGATAAAAATAGTATATCCAAAAAAACTGACAGAAGAGCAAAAAGAGCTTCTTTTGAAACTACAGGAGAGTTTCGGTATAGAGAGCAAACCTCACGAAAGTGTCTTTGAAAATGTTTTCGAGAAAATAAAAGGGTGGTTTAAAAAGTAGTATCTGCTGCAATGAAAAGAGAGCGCTTCTGCTCTCTTTCTACATCCTCATATCAATTCCAAGTTTCTGCTTCTTATAATATGCTGCCATTACAATAAAAAAGACTGTCGCAACAGCGAAATAGACCCATGTAGGTACCGGTACCGGATCTCCTGATGCATATGAATGAAGTCCGGAAAGATAGAAATTTACACCGAAATATGTCATTATAACGGTTGAAAATGCCAGTAGTGAAGCCACATTATATAGAAATATCCCGTTTAATCTGGGAATCAGTCTTAAATGCTCTACGCCAGCATATGTAAGAATAACAACAAGAGCCCATGTCTCTTTCGGGTCCCATCCCCAGTATCTTCCCCAGGACTCGTTTGCCCATACTCCGCCTAAAAAGTTTCCCAAAGTAACAAGAATAAGTCCTAAAATCAGGCTCATCTCATTTGTATATGAAAGCTCTTTAATAGTAAGTATTAAAGATTCCCTGTTTTTCTCTGTCATAAAAATATAAAGAAGAAGAACAATAAACGCAAGCAGTGCACTGAGTCCCAAAAAACCGTAACTTGCCGTAATAACCGATACATGGATCATCAACCAGTACGATTTGAGTACAGGCACAAGGTTTGTTATCTGAGGATCAAGCCAGTTGAGATGTGCAACAAAAAGAATCAGACCTCCCAAAAGCGAAGTTGCCGCAAGCGTGACAGAAGAGTTTTTAACAAAGAAAAAACCAGCGAGTATTGTTGCCCATGCAATATATACCATAGACTCATATCCGTTAGACCACGGTGCATGCCCCGATACGTACCATCTAAGACCCATACCGAAAGTGAGAATGAGGAAACCAGCCATCAAAAGTACAAAAGCTATTTTTACAGCTGGGCCTATATTTATTCTGGGGTTTATCAGATTTGCCAGAGTAATTACAAGCAAAATAAAACCTATAATTATAAAATAGGGAACAAGTCTGTTAAAAATATCGAGTTTATTATAAAGAAGCTCGGCTTTTATCCTGCTTTCGGAAGGAATTATCGAAGCTCCGTAAAATTTCTGATACTCTTTGATAACGTTCAAAGATTTGTCTGCTTTATCCCAGTCTCCATTTTTAAGCGCCTCATCAATATTTGAAAAATAGCTTGCCATCATCAGTCTTACAAGTTCAGCCTCTTTTGGAGGAAAAGTCTTTATCGCTTCTAGAGGAGAGTACCACTTCTGATTTTTGTCGTTCGGTTTCGGAAAAATTTTCAAAAGTTCTCCCGTATAAGACATATAGCAGATATTTACCCTTTCATCCACCTTGATCAGATCTTTGTCAAACTTGTCTCTTTGTGAAGGCTTTTTCTGAACAGCTTGCTGCACATACTTGGCTATTATATATTTTGGCCCGTTAGTGTATTCAAAAAACATATTGAAAGATGCGTATTTTTCATCCGGTTTCATTCCTATTATCTCTTTGAGTTTCGGATGGCTTACATATATCATCTTTATCTCTTGCCAGACTCTTGGTTTTACAACCATTCCCAAAAATATCTGATTGGGCTCCAGTCCGAGTATACTCTCTCTTCTGCTCACCTTATGGATAACATCACGGCTCAAAGTATCGATCGGTTTTATCCTGCCGTTTACATCCTGAACGAGAAGCTCTCCGAATTTTTCCGCATGCTCTTTGCTAAACGCTTTTGCAGTTTTTAAAATTTCATCCGCACTTAATGTTTCGTTGGCCTCTGCATTCTGGGAAAAAAGCAGAAAAAGCGGCAGAAGCAAGGAAGCCATGAGAGAGCGTTTGCTCTGTAGCTTTTTGGTCAGTCTGATAAGCTTCATAAATCTGCTGCCCGGTAAAAAGAGATGAAATACCATGCCTATTCCCAGCATAAGATAGCCTATATATGTGATAAGTGTTCCGGGGTCATGGTTAACTGAAAGAACCGTGCCTCTTTCATCCATATCATATGAGGACTGAAAAAATCTATATCCTCTGTAGTCCAGCACATGATTCATATATATTCTGAAAGGCTCTCTTATGCCCCTCTCTTCATCTATGAGCATAACCTCACTGGCATAGGAAGAGGGACTCATGGAACCTGGGTATTTTTTTATCTCAAAATCTATAAGTCTTAGAGAAAAAGGGAGTTTTATAATTTTGGAACCATATGCCACAGTAACTTTTTTACCGCCGATAGTTACAGTTACAGGAACGCCGACAGAACTTTTGGAACCAAATACCGTTATCTCTTTTTTCTCTTCTTTATCTTTTATTTCAAAAACAAGAGCATCGGACAATTTTCTTTTGCCTTTTTTTTCACTTGCGGAAATAAGAGCCGTTTTTGCATGTGGCAGATATTTTTGAAGAACAAAATTGACTTTACCGGCTCTATAAAGTTTTCTTTTTTCAAACTCTTTTTTTTCTCCGGCTTTTATCAGCTCCTCTTTTTGATCACCCATCGATACTGTTTGTATATCAACAGGCGTTTTTATGAAAAGTTTTCCGTTCTTATTTTCAATAAGAATAACAGGTTTGTCACTTTGAGTTTTTGATTCAAAAGAGATTATAACACTGCCAGCATCAAAATATTCGCCTTTTTTCAGATTGATATTTACCGGAGAATCCCCCGATGATACCACAAGCGATATGTACGGTTCTCCCTCTTTGCTCTCTACCAGTCTGCTTACGGCGTTTGGAATAAATTTTTTGAGTTTTATCTCTATCTCATCAGAGTTGGCTTTGAGACTCTTTTCAAAACTGTTTTTTGAAAGTCTGGAGAGTATTATCGGAAATTCGTAATGGTATCTTCTGCCCTCTTTTTCTATATCTATCTGGATATAAGTCCTGTCGGAAATTATTGTATTTGAGGTTTCTCCTTCTCTTATGTGCATTATCCCTTCATAACTTATATATCTTGTTACAGCCGCACCTATTAAAATTACTATAAATGCCGCATGAAACAGTCCTATAAGCCATTTATCTTTTCTGTAAAGCTTGAATCTGTAAATATTGTAAACAAGATTTATCGCAAGCAGAATCATCAGAATCTCAAACCATAAAGCGTTATATACTTCCGCTTTTGCCGTCTCTGTCCCGAAATCGTTTTCTATAAACGTTGCTAATCCTATGGAAAATGCAAAAAGAAACATCATTATAACTGCAGATTTTATGGAGAAAAAAAGATTTTTGAGGGATTTTAACACTAAAGGCTCCTTGCATAACAAAACAGGTTCTCTGACGGTATGGAGAAAGATTTTATACTTTTTTAACAAAAATGATTGTTTGCTGATAAAGTTAATAGATATCTTTAAGCAAAAGCCCGCAGCATCGTAATGAACGGGCTTTCATTATATTCTAAAAACAGGCTATTTAAGGCTCCCCCATCTTTTTGAAAGAGTCACCGAACACCTCAAAGGGACATTAAGTTTATAAATATTTTCCATAATTACTGCAAATCTTTCTGCCAGCTCTTTTGCTTCGCTCTCTTTTGCTTCAAAAATCAATTCGTCATGGATCTGCAGAAGCATTTTTGCATCTAATTTTTCAGATAATATCTCTTTTTTTATCTTGTTCATTGACATCTTTATCAAATCGGCAGCACTGCCCTGAAAAACGGTATTTGTCGCTTCTCTTAAATATGCAGCCATCTGCATCGGGGTGGCGTGTGCAAAATCAAAATATCTTCTGCGTCCAAGAAGCGTCTCCACATATCCGTGTGTTTTCGCATACATTTCTATACTGTTTAAAAAACTTTTGACTGTAGGGAATGAGGCAAAATAACTCTCAATAATCTCTTTTGCCTCTTTTGTTCCTATTCCTAGTGTCTGGGCGAGTTTTCTGCTTCCCATTCCGTATATCAGACCGAAATTGATGCTTTTTGCTATATTTCTCTTCTCTTTTGCTTCCTCTCCAAAAAGTTTTATAGCCGTTTCGAGATGGATATCTTTATCCTCTTCAAATGCCCGGCACAAAGACTCATCCTGACTGAAGTGTGCAAGGAGTCTGAGTTCTATCTGCGAGTAATCAATACCTATCAAAAGATTGCCCTCTTCTGCGACAAAGCCATCCCTTATCTCTCTTCCCACCTCTGTTTTGACAGGAATGTTCTGAAGATTAGGATTTTTGCTGCTAAGCCTTCCGGTAGCAGTTCCTGTCTGAAGAAACGATGTGTAGATTCTATGTTTTTTATCTTTTTTTGCATATTTGAGCAATGGTTCTAAATATGTGCTTTTGAGTTTAAAAAGCTCTCTGTATTCGAGAAGCTTTTCTATAACCGGATGTTTGGCTCTTAACTCATTCAAAACACTTTCGTTTGTGCTGTAGCCGGTTTTTGTCTTTTTTACGGTCGGTAATCCCAATTTCTCAAAAAGAATCCTGCCAAGCTGTTTTGTAGAGTTTATATTGAAAACTTCACCCGCATATGAGTATATCTCTTCTGTGAGATATTCTAGTTTTCTCTCTGTCTTTTTCAAAAGTTTTTCAAAAAAATCAATATCAAGCTTTATTCCGGCACTCTCCATAAAAACAAGAGTATTAATAAACGGATACTCCACATCTTTGGCTTCATCTATAAGATGCTCGGCTCCTTGGTTTTTCAACTCCTCTAAAAGTTTGAAATAGAGTTTATATGTCAAAACAGCATCTTCGGCAGCATATTTTGCAGCTTCCCGGATATCCACACTGCTGAAATTTTCTCCTTTTTTTACTGTATCTTTGAATGCAATCATAAGATGGTCAAAATATCTTTTTGCAAGTGAATCGAGCCCAACACTCGCTTCCGGATTTACAAGCCACGCAAGAATCATCGTATCAGCATAAGGCACCTTTTCTTCAAAGCCGTATCCTCTGTAAAGAAGAGAAAAGTCAAACTTCAGATTGTGGCCTACTACTCTCTTTTCCAAAATCTTTTTTATGGCATCCAAAGCTTCTTCTAGAGGGATTTGCTTAGATACTCCGAGATAATTATGATTTACGGGTACATAGTAGCCTTTTTTGCCATCGAATGAAAAACTGAAACCCACCATTTTGGCACTTTTTGTATCTAAAGAGTCTGTTTCTGTATCAAATGCGACAATCGCATCATCTTTTATTGAATCAATGGTTTTTTTCAGCTCTTCACTGCTGTCGAGAATAACTGTTTCAAATTTGACCTCATCCTCTTTCTCAAGCTTTTCAATAACAGGAGCCGCTTTAATCCTGCTCAGAATAGAAGTCATATCGTAGTCGATCAGTTCATCTGCTATCTTTACTATAGGATTTACCGAAGGGAGCTTAAACTCTTCAAGGTTGCACTCTTTGAAAAGGTCATCTTTCAAAGTTACAAGTTTTTTGCTCAAAAAGGCATTCTCTTTCCCTTCTATAAGAAGCTTTTTGACACGTTCGGGTTTGACTTTTTCTATATTTTTATAGATATCTTCCAGATGTCCGAACTCATTTATAAGTTTTGCGGCTGTTTTGGCCCCTACTCCCCTGACACCAGGAATATTATCCACACTATCTCCTACTAAGGCCTGATAATCAATAAAGTATTTAGGCTCAATACCGTATTTAAGCCTGCACTTCTCTTCATCTATCTCCTCTTTTTTTATAGGGTCATAAAGAACAACTTTTTCATCATCTATAAGTTGATAAAGGTCTTTGTCATGGCTTACAATGCGTACCTTTACTCCTTTTTCTTTTGCACATCTGACCATAGAAGCTATGATATCATCGGCTTCATAGTTTTCAAGACTCAACTCCTTAAAACCCATTTTGGGAATCCATGATATTGCCACTGGCAGCTGTTTTAAAAGCTCTTCTGGCACATCGGGACGCTGCGCTTTGTAATTTGGGTCAATTTTTTGTCTGAAACTCGGACCTTCACTGTCAAGAGCAAACAGCAGATAGTCCGTTTCGTGCTCTTTTGCAAGATTGAATATAAAATTTATAAATCCTGTCAAAAGACCTGTTGGAAAACCTTTTTTGCTTTTTAAAGGCGGTAAAGCATAGTAACTTCTGAAAAAAAATCCGAATGTGTCTATAATTGTCAAACTTTTCATAAAAACTGTCTCCTAATTTTGATAAAATTTTACTCAAATTATACAAAAAGGCAGGTTATGAAAAATCTATCGATTTTTTTGTTTCTCATTTCATCAGTTTATGCACAAAGTTTTTCTGAGATCAGAGAGGCGAATATAAAGATATTGAACAGCAGTATAAAAGTGTACAAAGATCGGATAGAGTGTATAGAAAATGGCAACAATGCAAAAAAATGTATTGAAAAGCACCCCTCTCCTCAATTTGAAAATATGCCAAACCGCGACTCTCTGGGGAAATTGATGATTAATATGTTTCCAACCACCTATTATCTGAATATTTTGAAAAGAGATATCAAAGTTATGGAAAAGGAGAAACTTTGCTGGGGAAAATCGATGAATTTTGATGAAGTTAAAGAGTGCCTTGTTGATTGATAAACTCAAAAACTGTTTCTAAGGCTCATTGCAGCATCTTCCAAAAACTCTGTGCCTAATCCCTCTTTTTCAGATAATGCAAGAGCTTTGTTTATACTAACTTCTGATAAAGGAGAGTTTACTGGCGCAGCCGTTTTTACTATATGAAGAGCAAGAGAGTAGTCCTTAACATCTTCCGGCGCGGAAAGATAATCATCACTATATCGTATAGAGTTTACAAAAAGCGGATCAAAGCCCCAGTATTCAAACATTTGTCCTGTAACTTCGGCTGCTGTAACTCCTACAAAACTTTTTTCAACAAGAGTAATGTCGGCTCCGGCTTCGATTTCCGAATGAAACGGATAGAGCATATCTTCTTGTATTATTTCGTCTGCGATGAGAATTTTCCCCATCTCCTGAAGAAGAGCCGCCATTACAAGAGTATTCAGCTTTCTACTGTCGATTTTTCTATACCATCTGTACATCAGGTTACTTTGCAGATGTGATATATTGGCAAACTCTTCTGCTGTAATACCGTATGGCTCCATATCGATATTGAGTAGTTTTTTTATTGTATTTTGAAGTACAATACCTTTTATCTGTGAAAGCCCCAAAAGGGAGATAGCATGACTTACGGTTGTAATCTCGTTTCTAAGGCCGTAATAGGGAGAGTTTACCGTCTTCAGAATATTGGCTACGAGCATAGGGTCGTGTTCAAGTATCTTTGCAATATCTTCAAGACTAATATCCGGATCGTTATACGCCCTTTCAAACTCTTCTATAGTTTTCGGTAAAGGCGGAAGCTGTCTTATTTTTTTGACCAAAGACTCATTCATAATCTGCCTTGAAAATATTGTTAACTCTATTTTGCCGGATATTTTCTTATATTATTTTAAATTGTGCTATTTCAAATTGATCTCTTTTGCCAGAAACTCTCCCGTATAACTTCCGGTTTTTTCAAAATTTTTTGCAACTTCTTCAGGAGAACCTGTCGCTACAACCTTTCCTCCTCTAATTCCCCCCTCAGGTCCCATATCGATAATATAATCGGCATTTTTTATAATATCCATATTGTGTTCTATCACCAGTACAGTGTTGCCAAGTTCCACAAGATGATGCAAAACTTTTGTCAGCCTGTCCACATCCGCAAAATGCAGTCCTGTTGTAGGCTCGTCAAGAATATAGAGAGTATTTCCCGTATCTTTTCTGCTGAGCTCTTTTGAAAGCTTTATCCTCTGTGCCTCACCTCCACTTAGTGTCACGGCATTCTGACCCAATGTTATATATCCCAGACCTACATCCTGCAGGGTTTTCAGTTTGGCTTTTATTTTAGGAATATTTGCAAAGAACTCAAGAGCTTCGTCTACACTCATAGCCAGGATATCTGCTATATTTTTCCCTTTATACTCGATTTCCAATGTCTGAGCGTTGTACCTTTTACCCCCGCAGGCATCGCACTTGACCATAATGTCAGGCAGGAAATGCATCTCTATTTTTATCTCTCCTTCTCCTTTGCACTTCTCGCATCGTCCGCCTTTTACGTTAAAACTGAATCTTCCGGGACCGTATCCTCTGATTTGGGCCTCTTTTGTTTTTGAAAAGATATTTCTAATCTCATCCATAACTCCGGTGTATGTAGCAGGATTACTCCTTGGCGTTCTTCCTATCGGACTTTGGTCAAGATATATAACTTTATCTAGCTTATCAAGACCCTCAATCTCCACACCGGCTACCTTTTTGACCTTTTTTGCACGGTTCAGCAGCTCTTTTGCAACAGGCAAAAGTGTCTGCAGTATCAATGAGCTTTTGCCGCTTCCACTTACGCCTGTAACCGCTACAAAGTTTCTAAGAGGCAATCTGACATCAAGATCTTTTATATTGTTTATATTTACGTTTTTTACCTCTATCCACTCCTCTTGCGCTCTTCTGTAAAAATACTCTATCTTTTTTCTTCCTGTGAGATATTGTGCGGTAAGAGTATCGCTTTTTTTAAGCTCTTCAAGTTTGCCCGCAAAAACAACTTCTCCGCCGAACCTGCCCGCACCGGGACCAATATCTACGATAAAGTCGGCATGTTCTATAGTCTCTTTGTCATGCTCCACAACAATAACGGTATTACCTTTTTTTTGCAGATTTTTAAGCGTTCTTATGAGTTTCAAAGTATCTCTTTCATGAAGACCGATACTGGGCT
Organism: Nitrosophilus alvini; assembly: GCF_015100395.1. Lineage (NCBI taxonomy): Bacteria > Pseudomonadati > Campylobacterota > Epsilonproteobacteria > Nautiliales > Nitratiruptoraceae > Nitrosophilus > Nitrosophilus alvini. The sequence goes on from NZ_AP022847.1 coordinate 1,235,646, forward strand.
CATCCAAAACATACATCACACCGGTAAGCCCGCTTCCTATCTGACTTGCAATCCTTATTCTTTGTGCTTCGCCTCCGCTTATGGTTCTTGCATCTCTGCCCAGACTCAGATAGCCAAGTCCCACATCAAAAAGAAAAAAAAGCCTCTCTTTTATCTCTTTGAGTATCGGTGCGGCAATCATTTTCTGTTGAGAAGTCAGATACTCAAATCTCTTCTCCTCAGAAAAAAAATCGTAACACTCTTCTATAGGCATATCCAGAATGTCGGCTATTCCTTTTCCCGCAACTTTTACCGCAAGACTTTCGGGCTTGAGCCTGTGGCCTCCGCATCTGTCACACACCTTTTCACTCATATATTCACCGAGTTCTTTTTCATCTTTAAACATATCATATGCAATTTTTACCACTCCAGGCCAGACTCTTACAATAGGGTGACTTTTCCATCTGAACTTTATCTCATCCGGTGTTCCATGCAAAACGGCTTTTTTCTGATGCTCTTCAAGCTCTTCAAAAGGTATTGTGATATCAATGCCGCTCTGTTCGCAAAACGCCTTTAAAAATGTAAAGTAATATCCTCTGTTATATCCGTAAATTATCCTGACTGCGCCTTTTTCTATAGGCAGGTGCGGATCTATAATCTTGTTCATATCGAGCGTATATCGGATACCAAGACCGTCGCATGTAGGACAGGCACCCTTTGGAGAGTTAAATGAAAAACTCAGAGGTTCAAGCGGCTCAAAACTTACTTTACAGTCAAAACATGCTAGATGCTCGCTGTAATGTATCAATTCTCTCTCAAGCCCCATCTCTTTATGGTTTACTACCTGAACTTCCACTTCCCCATAACTCTCACCGAGAGCCTTTTCCACATCCTGCGCTATCCTGCTTCTGTTCTCCTCTTTTACCACAACTCTGTCTACAACGGCTTTTATAGTGTGTTTTTTTGTTTTGGAAAGTTCCACCTCTTCATCCAGCCTTACCATAACTCCGTCTATCAAAGCTCTTACATACCCTTTTGAGCGAAGTTTTTCTATAAGATCGGCAAATGTACCTTTTTTTTCTCTGATCAGAGGAGCCAATATAACCAGCTTGCTGCCTTCAGGGAGTTTTAAAACCTCCTCTACTATATCGCTTGCAGTCATTGTGGAAATCGGTTTACCGCACAGATGACAGTGCTGCTTTCCTACTCTTGCAAAAAGAAGTCTTAGATAATCGTATATCTCCGTTATTGTTCCAACAGTAGAACGGGGATTTTTACTGGTTGTTTTCTGTTCAATCGCAATTGCAGGCGTAAGCCCTTCTATCTTGTCTACATCCGGTTTTTCCAGTCTTTCTAGAAACTGTCTGGCATAACTTGAAAGAGATTCGATATATCTTCTTTGCCCTTCCGCATAAAGCGTCTCAAAAGCAAGTGTACTTTTTCCGCTTCCGCTGAGTCCGGTAAAAACTACAACTCTGTTTTTTGGAATTTCTAAGTCTATGTTTTTAAGATTGTTCTCTCTTGCGCCAAAAATCTTTATCTTATCCATTTATCTCCCAAAATCCGTATAATTTGTTAAGTATAAGCAGCAAAATAATCGCATACATAAGCCCCAACAGTTTTTTAAATCTTTTTGCATCAATCTTATGGGCAATCTTTATACCGAAATAGACACCTGCTAAAGAGCTTATACCTACTATCAGGCCGTAAAAATAGTTTATATGCCCAAAATATGAAAGACTCAAAAAACCTGCAACAGATGAAAACACTACAAAAAAAAGACTTTTTGCAACTGCTCTTCTTATATCGTATCTGAAAAATCCGACAAGTACAGGCGTAACAAGCAGCGCTCCTCCTATCCCCACAGATATCGCTACCGCGCCTACAAAGAAACCTATCAAAAATAGCCATATTTTGCCTACTTCCACTCTCTCTTCAGTTTGAACAAGCGGGGAAGAGTAAAATCTAAAAAGTGCAAACAGAACAAAAAACAGAAACATTATCATAAGCACTTTTTCATCAAGAACAGATACAATAAATCCGCTGCAAAGTGCGCCGAAGAACCCGCCCATACCCAATGCAAGTCCTCTTGCCGCTTCAAAAATCTCTTTTTTAAAATTAAGATATGAACCAAATATCGATGAGAACATCATCTGAGTAACAGAGATACCGACAGCCTGCCTCATATCAAGTCCGAGATAGAGCAGTGCGGGGATCAGCAGCGTTCCGCCGCCAATTCCAAAAAAGCCAGAAACAAATCCTGTAGCAAGTCCGACAAAAATCAAAGATACAATCATTAACAGCGTCCTTTATCAGCCCCCGATTATACTGAAAGGTGGTTAATAAACAATTTAAAATATTTACCTTATAATAAGCTATAAAAAACAAGGTTATATCTTGAGATATCTATTTTTACTGATATTCTGCATACCGATTTTTGCTTCCAACATTCTCAGTATCGACGTAAAGGAGCATAAAGATAATATTGAGATCCTTTTTGGTTTCGATACGCCGTATGAAGGCCAAATATCACAAAAAGTTGCAAAAGAACAGATAAAAATCATACTCAAAGATGCAAAATCTCCAAGCTCATGGCAAAAAAAGATAGACACCTCTTTTGTTTATCAGATTGAATTGATTCCAAAAGGCAACGACAGTGAATTAATCATCTATACTGTTGAAAAAGCAGCAGTTCTTGCATCAAAATCGACCGACGGCTTTGGACTGAAACTTCTTGTTAAGAAACTCTCAACCCAAACATCAAAGAGTATTCAGATATCCGAAAACAGTTCCTCTTTCAATTTTGAAAACATTTTAAAAACAGTACTTGGCGGCATTGCAATAATAGCAATTTTCGGCACTTTGTTCTATCTTTTGACAAGAAGAGAAAAAAGTGTCAGAAAAAAATCAATGTGGGTTATAGACCAGAATAGACCCGATATCGATGTGAGATATGAAAAAAAGTTGGATGAACACAATAAAATTGCCCTTATTTCGTATAAAGGTACAAACTATCTTGTAATTATAGGAAACTCCAATATTCTTCTGGGAAAATACAGTGACGAGGAAGTAGAAAAAGACGAAGATTTCGAAAATATCGTATCAGAAAATAAAGAAGAGGTGGAAGCTTTTTTGAATAAAAATGACAAAGAGTTTGAAGCCTACAAAGAAAAAGCCAGTAAATAACAGAACCCTATAAATATTTATTTAATAGATTCATAGATATCAAAAAAATTCTATTATCAATTTTCTCATCTCTTTGGGGTCAGTTATCCTGTTTATTTTGTCTCTGAAAGCAGAAGCCCCCTGATACCCTTTTGAGTATGTATGAAGATGCTTTCTAAACATTACCGCACCGTAATCCCCGTAAAACTCTATCATTTTATCAAAATGTTCGACTATTATCTCTTTTTTTATTTCCGGTGATATGTCACTGGTTTTATGTTTTAGCTGATAAAATATCCAGGGCTTTCCTATAGCTCCTCTGCCTATCATTACACCGTCTGTTTTTGTATACTCAAGTACCCACTCCGCTTTTTCATAGCTTGTTATGTCACCATTGGCGATAACAGGTATGGAAACACTCTCTTTTGCTCTTTTTATAGCATCATAATCCACCGGCGCTTTAAAACCTCCGCTTCTTGTCCTTCCATGGACTGTTATAAAGTCGGCACCGGCACTTTCACAGACTTTAGCGATTTTTTCCGGAATTTTTTCGTCAAAACCGATTCTTACCTTTACGCTTGTGTACTCTTTTTCGGAATATTTTTTGATAGTTTCAATAATTTCACCCATCTTTTTAAGATCCTTAAGCAGTGCGCTTCCTCCGCCGCTTCTAACAACCTTTGGAACAGGACATCCGCAGTTAAGGTCTATAATATCTATACCTTCAATATCATTAAGTATCAATACCGCTTCTTTGACAATATCTTTATCATTTCCCGCTATTTGAACTGCATATGGTTCTTCGTTTGGGGCTTTTTGCAACATTTTATATGTTTTGGATGAGTTATGGACCAGCGCATTTGAGCTTATCATTTCACTAACAGTCAAATCCGCCCCGAATTTCTTTACTACACTTCTGAAAGGTAGATCAGTAAAACCTGCAAGCGGAGCTAAAACATATATTGGAAGACTAAAGTCAAGTTTGCCCAAAAAACCGCCTTTTAGATAAAGAGTTCTATATGATAGTTTTTACCGATATTTTTAAGATCAAGATATGCTTTGAAATTCAAAAATTCATCCTCTTCGCTGTTTTCCAAAACTTCGGCAGCTCTTTCAACCATTTCCAGATCAAGAAGCGTATATATATAGGCGGCTTCTGCTTTTTCGTCCTGCTCTTTGAGTTTTTCAAAAAGTTGCAGTCTTTCATCAGGCTGCAGCAGTTTTTTCACAATTTTGGCAAGGTCTATATAGTCACTCTGTTTCATATCCGTTTTTTGACAGAAAAAGAGAATGTCATCAACAGAAATTTTCAATCTATTTTCATCTTTGACTGCAGCTTTGAGTAGATCGAACAAAATATCTCTGTCAAAAAGGTCCGCATAATTTTTTATCTGTGAGAGATCGGCAAATTCGATATATTTTCGCAGCGCTTTTTTGCAAAGGTCTTTTGGAAACTCTTCACATTTTTTCAAAATAACGCCACAATATGTAGGCTCTGACGCGATTTTGTTTTCAATATTTTTTATATATATAGGATTGTCTGGAGAGAATTTGATATCTTTTATTTCAACATAATTCCCATCTTCTATTTTTTTTATTGTTTCGGCCGCTTTTTTTATCTTTTCATTGCCAAACTCATAATCCAAAGCTTTCAATGTTATCTCGCTTCTATCTGTTACTTCTCCAACCTGAGCATACTCATCGGTATGGTATTTATGGATTTTGGGCTCTTTAAATATGGCAAAATACAAAGAGTCTATAAGTGACGAGAAATCCTTTTTCAAATTTCTTGAATGCAGATAACTTTTAAAAGAGTAAAACGCCATATGAAAAAGAGATGCAAAATATAAAATCAGAAGCGGTATTACAACCCACACGGCAACAGGAAGCGTCAACGGAACTCCAAATATATCGAGAGTATATTTTTCGTTTATCTGCGTATAGACAAAAACACCAATTAAGGTTATTAAAAGCAGAGAAAAAAATGTATACTTTTTAAGACGCATTATAAATCCTTTATATAAATTCTATCTGCCGTTATTTTCTACAATCTCCCTGCAGACAATACAGTATTTTGCCCTCGGTTTTACCTTTAGTCTATGGTAGCCGATAGGCTCTTCGCACATCTCACAGATACCGTATGTACCCTTTTTTATCTTTTCAAGAGCCTCTAAAATCTCCTTTAGCTCCTCGCTTTGATGGTTGGAAATCGCACTTTCTATCATATTTTCACAACTTATACTTGCATAATCACCTTCATCATTTACCTCAACTTCTTTAAGATTTTGCAACTCTTTTTGCGCCTCTTCTATATTTTTTTCTATCTGTTTTTTTCTTTCAATCAAAATCTCTTCAAAAAACTTCAAATCTATATCTCTCATGCAACCCTTTCACTTATGATATGGATGAGCATTCACAATTGACAATCCTCTATATATCTGCTCAAGCAAAACGATTTTAGCCAGTTTATGGCTAAACGTCATCTTGCTTAAACTGATAATCTTATCACATTTTTCTAAAAATTTCTTTTCAAATCCGTAAGCTCCGCCGATAAAAAAGTTTATAGTCTGAGATTTTTCAAAAAAAGAACTGAACTCTTCACTGTTTAAAACTTCCCCTTTTGGATCAAGCGCAATATTTAATCCGGATTTTATATAAGGTTCCAGAGCCTGAGTATATGCAGCCTTTGCTTCATCTTCTCCTTTTGTTTGCGCACTTCCTATTTTTTTGGAAAAAATATCAAATGTTTTTATATCTGCAAACTTTCTGCTCATTTTTGTAAAATCCTGAGCAATCTCCTTATAACACTTCTCCTCTTTTTTCATAATCGAATAAACAGCAATCTTATGCACTCTCTACCCGCCTTCTTATAAGATCAGAACCTACAGCCATGTATTCGACATTTTCAATTTTATCATCTATTTTGACTCCTCCTATAGCCGCTACAGGATGCGCTGAAAGGGCCGCGATTTCAGGAAGTTTGTCTCCAAGTATGTTTGTTACCTCTTTAGTATCTGTGCTCCTGTATGCTCCAAGACCTATATAATCTATGGAAAGTCTGTTTGCGGCAAGCACTTCCTCTTCATTATGAGTCGAGAGTCCCAGAATTTTTTCTTCGCCTATCTCTTTTCTGATCTTTTGTACAGCTTTTGAAAAATCTCGGTCTATGGCAGCCATATCATCCTGACCCAGATGAAGACCATCAGCATATGCAGCAAGTTCGACATGATCATTAACTATAAGAATTCCATTCCACAAATGGCGAATTTTAAGCAGGTTTGTTTTTTTCTCTTTTAAAGATGAAGTTTTATCTCTGTATTGTATTATCTGCGCTCCCACATCTTTAGCAATTTTTACAAACTCTTCAAAACCTATCTCAGTTTTTTTTAGAAGTTCGTAATCACAAAGCGCATATATTTTCATACTATTCTCACTCTGTTTCGGTCTTTTCAACAGAAGCTTTTCTGTTCAAAAAAATTCTAAGCAGATCCGCTATCGTTTTTTTCATCTCATTTCTGTTTACTATCATATCTATAAGCCCGTGTTCAAGCAGAAACTCTGCTCTTTGAAAACCTTCGGGAAGATCAGCACCGATAGTCTGCTTAATAACTCTTTGTCCGGCAAATCCTATCAAAGCTCCGGGTTCAGCCATAATAACATCACCAAGCATAGCAAATGATGCGCTTACTCCTCCCATAGTCGGATCAGTTAAAACTGATATAAACGGCAGTTTTTCTTTGTGTAGTTTTGCAAGGGCTGCACTTGTTTTACTCATCTGCATTAGGCTGAAGGTACTTTCCTGCATTCTTGCACCACCGCTGGCACTTACTATAACTACAGGATTACGCTTTTGAATCGCTCTATGAACGGCTCTTACTATCTTTTCACCCTCAACAGAACCCAAACTCCCGCCCATAAATGAAAAATCAAATATAACTATTTCCGTCTCAACTCCGTCGATTGAACATGTTCCGCTTATAGCTGAACTGTTTCTTCCCGTCTTTTTCCGACTCTCTTCCAAACGCTTTTTATAACTCTTTTTATCGACAAATTTCAACGGATCTACAGGTACAAGATTTGCATCATGTTCAACAAAAGTCCCTTCGTCACAAAGGATATCTATTCTCTCTTTTGCTCCGATTCTGAAGTGAAAACCGCATTTTGGACAAACATGTGATTTATTTATAACTTCCTTATAATACATAAGAGCCTGACAATTTGGACATTTTATCCAGTGGCTCGGCTTTTCGCTTTCTTTTGGCTGTGACCTTCTTATTCTGTTGAAAAAACTGCTGAATTTCACTAACAGGTCCTTTTTTCATTCTTAATCTTATATTTTTATAAAATCTTCCGGATTTAACTCTTTAGTATATCATACAGCATATCAAACTTTTCCTTATCTTTGCAAATAAGTAAGAGATTTTCTTCTAAAAGAGTATGCATTTCTTCACATTGATGCAGCCCTGCTGCTATGTCATACTCTCTTATTTTTCCCGCATATAGCAAAAACTCAGTATCATATGCATATGCCATAGATAACGCCAATGCCCCTGGACTTCTGAATTTAAGTTTCGCTTTGGAAATCTTTTTTACAATATCAGGGTTTGCATACGCTTTTTCAAAAATACCTATTTTTGAAATCCCGCATCTTTCTCTTTTTTCAAACTTGCCATTGTCCAATCTGCCGTAATAAAGAGTCTGTTCATCTTTTGCAAAAACATCACCGTTTGCTAGATTTACTATCATTGAAGAGAGTGTTTTGCCATTTTTTATCATAGCAACAGATGTTCCGAAGTATGGAAATCCGGAAAGAAGATTATCACTGCCGTCAATTGGATCCAATACGATTTTTATATCCCCCTCTTCTCCCATTACACCGCTCTCTTCCGATACAATCTGCCCAAATATAGAAAGATGTTCTGTAAATATCTCTTCTGCCAAAAGGTCGATTCCGGAACTTCTGTCTCCTCCCGCACCGGTTTTTAGATATGTATAGCAGCTTTTATCCATGGTACGGGAGATTTTTTTGTATATTGCCCTATTGGCTTTTAGGGCAGATTGCAAAAAAGCGTTCAAATCAGACCTTTGAGAAACTATTTTCTATCCCAAAAGTTTTTTGATTATATTTTTTGCAGCTTCCCTGCCGTCATAAGCAGCAGTAACTACCAGATGAGCCCCTCTGTAGCAGTCGCCTCCTGCATATACACCGGGGGTTGTTGTCTCAAAATTCTCATCAATTTTCACAGCACCCCACTCATCTGTCTCGATTCCGTTTTCGGCAAGAAAACCAAGAGGAGTATTTTCAAAACCGAGAGCAAATATTATAACATCAGCATCGACTCTAAATTCACTTCCTTTTACCTCTTCAAGTTTTCTTCTGCCGTCCTTCTGGGTACCTAAAATAGTTTTTACCATTTCTACACCGATGACTCTGTTCTCACTGTCAACAAGAACCTCTTTGGGAGCAACATTAAATATAAACTCCACTCCCTCTTCTACAGCATTTTGATACTCTTTTTTGGAACCAGGCATACTTTTTACATCTCTTCTGTAAAGACAGCTCACTTTCTTGGCACCTTCTCTTACGGCTGTTCTGACACAATCCATAGCGGTATCGCCACCGCCGATTACAACAACATTTTTATCTTTTACCTCATAATCCTTGCTGTAACCGTCACCAAAGAGCTTTTTTTGCACATTTGTCAGAAAATCCATAGCCAAAAACGCACCTTTTGCTCTTTCATTAGGTATATTTGGAAGTTTTCCTTTTGTAGCGCCTATACCTATAAAGACGGCATCAAAATTTTCTAAAAGATATTCAAATGATATATCTTTTCCCACTTCTGTATTTAGATAAAGTTTCATACCGGCTTCAATAAGCCAGTCAACTCTTCTTTTTATGATTTTTTTATCAAGTTTAAAACCTGGAATTCCGTACGTGAGAAGCCCTCCGGGTCTATCCGCTCTTTCATACACATGCGGCTCTATCCCGGCTCTGAGCAGATACGTTGCTGCAGAAAGCCCAGCCGGTCCGGAACCGATAATAGCCACTTTTTTATCTGTCGTAATTCCAGGAAACTCAGGCCTTATACCTTTTTTAAACGCCTCTTCACTTATAAATGTCTCTACCGGCCCTATGGTTACCGCACCATATCCCTCATTGAGAGTACAATGTCCTTCACAAAGTCTGTCATGGGGACAGACTCTACCCATCACTTCAGGAAAAGGCGAAGGTTCATTTGATAATTTGAAAGCCAGTTCAAGATCCTTATCAGCCACAGCTTTAAGCCAATGGGGTATAAAGTTATGCAGAGGGCATCTGTTGTGACAATAGGGATCACCACACTGCACACATCTGTCAGATTGGAGACTGGCTTCATTTAAATTATATATCTCATATATTTCGCTGAAATCTTTTATCCTCTCGTTTACAGCTCTTTTTTTAGGGTCTACTCTTTCTGTTTTTATAAAATTTTGCATATTATTCCCCTTCCTCAAGGTTAAGAGGTACTTTTGTAAGCTCTTTCGGCCGTACCATCCAGAAATTTCTTAGTTCCATTCTAAAATTTTCCAAAATCTCTCTCGCTTTTTCACTTTTTGTCTCTAAGTAATAGACTCTAAGAAGTCTTTTCAGATAGTGTCTGGCTTCATCAAACTCATCAGTATCTATTCTTCTTGCCTCAATGAGTTCCTGGTTGATATTTTCTGCAAATGTATGCTCTTTATCATATATAAACGCAAGTCCTCCTGTCATACCTGCACCGAAATTGACTCCTGTGCTTCCGAGTATCACTACTATCCCGCCTGTCATATATTCACATGCATGATCGCCGGTACCTTCAACTACTGCCAGGGCACCGGAGTTTCTTACGGCAAATCTCTCTCCTACACTACCGGCAACAAAAAGTTTCCCTCCAGTGGCTCCATACAGACATGTATTTCCGGCAAGAGAAAATTTTGCTCCCTGCTTTTTGCCGGTTATTACGATTTTTCCACCATGCATTCCTTTTCCCACATAGTCGTTCGCAGCACCTGTTAGCCTTATAGATACGCCACCGATCAAAAACGCTCCCAAAGACTGGCCGGCTACTCCGGTAAGATTTATCTTTATAGTATCTTCTTTTAGTCCGGCATCTCCGTAATATTTTGCAATCTCACCGCTTATTCTAGTTCCGAAACTCCTGTTGATATTTTGTATCTTTCTGCTTACAGTAACACTTGTTTCCGGATTTTCAATAACAGAGTATATCTCTTTTAAAATCTCTTTTTCATACTCATTTTTGTCAAAAGGCTCGTTCGATTTAACCTGACAGGTATCTATTCCCTCTAATCTTTGCAATACGTTGCTAAAGTCAAATTTTTTGGCAAATTCGTCATCAACAACTTTAAGAAGATCGCTCCTTCCTATTACTTCTTCAAGACTTCTGTATCCAAGCTGGGCAAGTATTTTTCTTACATCTTCAGCAAGTAGTGTAAAATAGTTTATGAGTCTGTCAACCGTACCCACATAGTGATCCCTTAAAAACTCCTGCTGTGTTGCAATACCTACCGTACATCTATTAAGATGGCAGACTCTGAGTATCTTACATCCGAGTATTGTCAAAACGCCGGTTCCAAACGCATAACTTTCAGCTCCGAGAAGAGCGGCTTTTACTATATCAAGGCCTGTTTTCAGCCCCCCATCCGTCTGCAAGTGTACAAGTTCTCTAAGATGGTTTGCTTTCAAAGCGTTATGGGCTTCAGAGAGTCCGAGTTCCCAAGGGTTTCCTGCAAATTTTATGGAGCTAAGCGGTGCAGCACCGGTGCCGCCTTCTCCGCCGGAGATAATTATCTTGTCCGCGTAGGCTTTTGCAACACCTGTAGCAATAGTCCCGACTCCTGCCGTCGAAACCAGTTTTACAGTTATTGCAGCTTCCGGATTAATCTGCTTCAAATCAAATATCAACTGCGCAAGGTCCTCTATAGAGTATATATCATGATGAGGAGAAGGAGATATAAGAGTGACCCCTGGCATAGTATGCCTTAGCTTTGCAATAAGCTCCGTTACTTTATGCCCGGGAAGCTGTCCCCCCTCTCCAGGTTTTGCGCCCTGTGCTATTTTTATCTGAATCTCTTCTGCACTTCTTAAATATGCAGGTGTTACACCAAATCTTCCGGATGCAATCTGTTTGATTTTACTGTTTTTTATAGTTCCAAATCTTCGCTCATCTTCTCCCCCTTCACCGGAGTTAGACTGAGCCCCTATTTTATTCATAGCTTCGGCAATACATTCATGAGCTTCTGGAGAGATAGACCCCAAACTCATAGCAGCGCTTGCAAATCTTTTGAATATCTTTTCCACAGGTTCTACTTCCGAAAGCGGTATCGGTTTTCTGTCGCTGTTAAATTCGAAAAAGTCTCTTATCATTTTGTATCCGCGGCCGTCAACCATCTTTTTAAGCTTTGCAAAATCTTCATCTTTTCCGGTAACGGATGCAACATGTATGGCATTTACGGTATCAGGCGCAAAATCGTGATACTCTTTTCCGTCAACATACTTGTATATCCCACCGATTTCAAGAGGAAACAGCCTTTTAGTAAGATCTATTTCATACGCCTTTTGATGATAAACATTGAGTCTCTCTTCAATATCGTCATACGTAAGTCCGTCAAGATGGCAATAAGAACCTCTGAAACAATCTTCAACAATATCTTTCGATAACCCTATCACATCAAAAAGTGCCGAATTTCTATATGATGCGATAGTACTGATACCCATTTTGGACATTATTTTTAAAAGTCCGCCATTCAAAGCGTTATATACATTTTTAAATCTGTTTTTTTGCTCAAAGCTGCTCAGATTTTGCCTTTTGAGTTTATCCCATACAGTGGCAAACAGAAGGTAAGGATAAACTGCACTGGCTCCGTATCCTATCATACACGCTGCAGAATGCGAATCTATTACTTCTCCTGTAACAGCGACAATCGATACCAGATGCCTAACCTTTTCGTCCAAAAGTACCTGATTTACCCTTCCTATCGCCATCGCCATCGGTATCGTTTTTTTTGTTTTGCAAAGGTCCCTGTCATCAAGCAGAACTATTCTGACACCATCATTTTTTACAGCTTCTACAATATCATAAGCAAGATCTTCGAGAGAACCTTTTAGATTTTCGTCAAAAGAGGTATAAAAAGTTCTATTTTTATAGCATGCTTTGTATCTTGGATGTTTTTCGTCTCCATACGACAAAAGGATATCCATCTTCTCTTTTATAAGGATTGGAGAGACGGCTTTTAGTCTCAATGCGTGGTTCGGGTCTTCATCAAGTATATTATGTATCTCTCCGAATCCCGTATTGAGACTCATTACAACCTTTTCTCTGATAGGGTCAATCGGAGGATTTGTAACCTGCGCAAATTTCTGTTTAAAAAAGTCTGTAAAACTTCTCTGCTCTTTACTGAAAGCTGCCAAAGGAGTATCATCACCCATAGAACCCACAGCCTCTTTGCCGTCTTTTATCATCGGCTCGATTACCTGTTCTATAACCTCATGAGTTATGTTGTAAAATCTCTGCATATGTACCATATCATCAAGCTCATAGTCTGAAACATTGCTGAATGGTGTATCGAGATGCTCCTGCAGATAGACCATGTTTTCATTCAGCCACTCTGCATAAGGTTTTGAGTTTTTTAGATATTCGTTAATATCTTCGTTTTTAAGTATTTTTCCATATTTAAGGTCCAGAGCGATCATCTCTCCGCTTTGGAGTCTTCCTCTTTCTACTATTTCATCGTCAGGAACGTCAAGAATACCGTATTCGCTCGCTATTATAAGTCTCTCATCTGTTGTTACTATATATTTCGCGGGTCTGAGTCCGTTTCTGTCAAGCACACATCCTATATATCTTCCGTCTGTAAGACTTACTGCCGCAGGCCCGTCCCATGCTTCAAAACATGTACTGGAATATTCATAATAAGCTCTTAGATTCGCATCCATATGAGGAGCGTTTTGCCATGGGGCTGGTATAAGAGCACGTGCCGCTTTAAAAAAGTCCATTCCGTTTGCTATAAGAAACTCAAAAAAATTATCTAAGCTTTTGCTATCACTTGCCCCCTCTTCCATAACGGGAAGGATTCTTTTTATCTCTTCGTCACTGAAAACTTCGCTTTTAAGTGATTCGCATTTTGCAAGTACATTAAATCTGTTCGCGGCAATCGAATTTATTTCACCGTTGTGGGCGATTGCTCTGAATGGCTGCGCAAGTCTCCATTCCGGCAGAGTGTTTGTAGAAAATCTCTGGTGAAAAAGCGCAAAACTAACTTCAAAATCAGGATCGTTCAAATCTTGATAAAACTTTTTTATATAGGTTGGCATCACCAACCCTTTATAAGCGATAACTCTGTTTGAAAATGTGGGTATATAAAAATCTTTATCCTCTTTTAGAGTATTTTCTATCTCTCTTCTCGTAAGATATAAAAGAGCCTCAAATCTTTTAGATGCCATAAGAGAGTCCGGAGCTACAAAAATCTGAACAATTTTTGGCAGTGTTTTTAATGCCAGTTCTCCCAATGCATCTTTATCTACCGGCACCTCTCTGATAAAAAGGATTTTCAGGTCGTTCTTTTCGCATATCTCTTCAAAAACCGAAATATTTTCCTCATCTTTGTAAAATACCATCGCTACAGCATAATCTTTCGGTAAAGATTCTCCCACTTCGGCGGCAACCTTAGACATAAACTTTTTCGGAAGAGAAAATAGCAACCCGCTGCCGTCACCGCTTTTTCCATCAGCAGCAATCGCACCTCTGTGCATCATTCTTTCTAGGGCAGTTACCGCATCCAGAAGGTTTTTATGGCTAGGTCTGTTATACAAATCAGCCAATAGCCCAAACCCGCAGTTATCTTTATAGCTTCTTAATATATCCATTTGTTCCCCTTGATAGGTTCATTGATTTAAACTATTTTTAATCTATTTTGTGTATAGAATTAATTTGCTTGATATTTTACAAAAAGTTTTGTTAATATGCTCTTATAACACTATCAAAAACCAACCAAACAAGCAAAAGAGGATTATGCAGGGATTTATACTGAAAACTACCCGTGCAAAAAATGAAGATATTATCGTGACAGTTCTTACAGAAAAGAAAATAGTCACTCTCTACCGTTTTTACGGTGCAAGACACAGTATCATAAATCTAGGTTACAAGATAGATTTTGAAACAGAATTCAGTCAAAAAGCATATCTTCCCAGACTCAGAAATGTGACACATTTGGGATACAACTGGCTTAAAAGCCAAGAGCGTTTTATGCTATGGCAGCAATTTATAGTCAACTTTTTCGAACATCTAAAAGATGCAACCGAAATAGATAGTTTCTATTTCAATCTGATAAACAATGCAGCAACCCTCTGGGGAAAACAAAATCCAAAAAGAACTGCAGTTGAATGCTATATAAAAATATTGCAGCATGAGGGAAGGCTACATTCGGATAATTACTGCTTCGTTTGTAACCGGTCTTTAAATGAGCGCATCTCCCTAGTCAGAGGATTTTTGCCAGCTCATCCTTTGTGTGTTCATTCGAAAGATTTCGATGCAAAAACACTCAATTCACTTTTTACACAAAAAACAACCCTCTTTCTTGATGACGAGAGTGTCGCTCATTTATGGAATATAATGCTGGAAGGGTTTTAAAAGATACTCTTATAACTCCTGAACATCAGATATCATGCGACCGCCGAAGTCGACTTTTTCCAAAATATTCAAACCTGTTACAGGATCCTTTTTAACAATATATAGCTGAGCATATATTTTCATAGGATGGAAAACAAAGTCTACAAGTTCAAACATACTGTTATCATATTCAATGTAATCTGTATAAATTATATCACACAGTATGTCGTAATATCCTGCACTTAAAGCTTCATACTGATCAATGTCAATAGTGCAGTCGATATATCCTATTTTAAACTTGGAAGGATCAACCTCTCCTTCGTAATCACTGTCGAAATCCCAAAGCGCATCTCCTTCAAAACATTTTACAAAATAGATATCTCCCTCTTTCGCATGCTGAATATCTTTAAGAATTTCATCAATATGGATATTTTTCAGTGTAATTTCATCAGCAGATAATACATACTCTTCTGTATTTTTAAGTTTTATTGTACATATTTCAGTATCACAACCGTGAACTTCCAAAGGAGGCTCATAAGCTTCAGCTTCGCCGGTTTCAGTAAATTCAAGCACTTTTTCAAAAAACTCTTCAATATCTTCTTTTTGTTCCAGGTCCAGTTGGGAGATATCAAGACCTTCTATCTCAAGTCTGCTTAGATTATAAAACTTTACCAATTTCGCTCTTCCCGCAATACTAAGGTTCAAACTCATCAAAATACTCCTCTTTTATTAAATTTGTTTCTTATATTCATTATACACCAGCTTCATATAATAAAGTTTATACTACTCTTTAGTCTCGCTCTCTTTTTCAATCTCTCTGTAAAAAAGTTTTACCAGAATATTCATCTCTTCCGATAAAAACTCTAAAACATCGTCAACTGTTAAAATTCCTACAAGAAATCCCACTGTATCTATTATAGGCATTCTTCTGATACCGTGGTCTTTCATTTTTTTTATTATTTCGTAGACATCTTCATTTTCGCTACCGGTCACAAGCTCTTTAGACATAACATTTTCAACTTTTATATTATCAGGGTTAAAACCTCGTGCAACCACTTCTACAGTTATATCCCTGTCTGTGATTATTCCTACAGGAATTCTGCCGCCTTCCGTATCCATAACAACAACGAGGCTGCCTACATGAAAATGCCTCATAAGTTTTGCGGCCTCCTTTATATTCTCATGTTGATATACTATCGCTACTTCTCTGTTGCAAAGTTCACCGGCTTTCATAAGTTTCCCCTTTATGCCTTTTGCATATATTACAATTATATTTTATTCTATTTGGTTTAAAGAAATATAAGGCTGTTTTGCGACAGTTCGAACTATTTTATGTTCTTATAGATATATGATAGTATTTTTGCAACTGCTTTGTAGAGTTCGGGAGGTATTTCGCTGTTTATCTCCATATTTGACAGTATTTCAACAAGTTCCGCATCTTCCTGAACAGGTATATTGTTTTCTTTTGCCAGGTCAAGTATATTTTTTGCGACTACCCCTTTTCCTTTAGCAACAATTTTCGGAGCATTGTCTCTCTTTCTTACATATTTGAGAGCAACCGCTTTTTTCTCTTTTTCGTTCATTTTCATACTTTTATATTTACAACATTCTCAAAATGCATAAATTCATCAAAGTTTTTATCACTGCTGTTTATAAACTTTATAAAACCTACTCTTATTCCATCCTTTTCTATCTCATTTTTTAAATTTTGTATATCTGCAGATAAAACATCTCTCAACTGATTACTCTGCGTTCTAAATGTAATATTGATTTCACTACGGTTTAAAAGAGCCATTACTTCAATCTCTCCAAAGGCCGAAAAATTGAGTGATATTCTGCACAGATAAAACTCTTTTTTCCCTTTTCTTTTTTTAAATGCTATGCTTCCTTCTTCAAGACCTTCCCATATTATCGGCAAAAATGTATAAAACGCATCTGTCGCTTTCGAATAGAGCTGCAATATCTCTATTTGCGACAAAACCTGATCTATTTTTTTATCCGTATCAGAACCGCCTCCAATCTTTATTATCTCCTCTTTAAGTCCAAGCAGCAGACCTTTAAGATCACTTTTTATATGTTTTAATCTGTTTTCCCTGTTTTTAAGCACTTCTTTGAGTTTTGCCTCATATAAAACTCCGCTATTTTGCAGCATATTTTTTATATTACTTTCTGCAATATTTTCAGCATTTACAAATATCTCACTAACAGCTTTTGAAATATTTTGAAGTGTTTCATTTTTCATTGGAATTTTACCTATATCTTCCAGAAGAGAAATAGTGTCGTTTAAAATGTTTTTTGTCTGAGATAACAGATTTGTCTGATGCAGAAGTTTTGAGACAGCCATTTTCAGATTTTCCGCTGCATCAGCACTTTTTAGTAAAATTTTAATATCGCTGTTTTGTGATACTATTCCTCTTTGAAGGTTTTGCGTTGCTGTTTTGAGATTTTTCTCAAGTTCCGAAAACTGACTCTTTTGAGGCTTTATATATGTCAAAAACTGCAGTTTGAGACTCTTGTCACTATTTGCGCTGTCCATAACTCTCAACAAAAGAGAGTCATCTTTTCTGAGAGGAATTTCTGTCTTTATCGCTACATGCTGACCTTTTATTCTTGCTATTACGCCGCCGTTGGGAAGTATATCTATCACTTCCGCTTTAAGGGTCTCTCCGGCTTTAAAAGAGATCGACTTTCCAAGCGGCTTTGTGAGTATAAGAAATTCGATATTTTCATTGAATGGTTTAAAATGGATCATCTATATATCCGGTTTGGGTTCACTAAAATAAAATCCCTGAAATTCATCCACAGCCAGTTTTTTTGCTATATCATACACCTCATTTGAATGAATAAACTCGGCTACCGTTTTTATATCAAGCTCTTTTGCAAATATTACAATATTTTTGACAAGAATAAAGCTTTTTTTATCCTCGTCAATATTTTTTATCAAAGAGCCGTCTATTTTCAGAAAATCAGGTTTTATCTCAAGCAGATGAGAATAGTTCGAATATCCGGAACCAAAATCGTCTATTGCTATTTTTATACCCATTTTCCTGACTTCATCGACAAAATTCTTTATATTTTCAAAATCTATTGCGCCTTCGCTTTCTACTATTTCGAAAACTGCTCTGTCCGCAATATCGTATCTCTTTGATAAAGTTTTTATAAATTCCAGAAAATCTTTCTCACTTATATCCATCATAGAAAGATTTATTGAAAATGTTTTGTCCAGTTTTGAAAATTTCTCAAAACTTTTTTCAATTATACGTTTTGATAGTTCTGGATAGAGTTTTGTCTTTTTTGCGATATCTAAAAAGAGAAAAGGAGAGTACGCCTTTGTCTCATTCCCCTCTTTTTTTACCAGTCTCATCAGACATTCATACTTGACTATATTTTGTTCTCTGTCGACGATAGGTTGAAAATAGGGCACTATTCTCTCTTCTTTAAGTGCATTTTTTATCTCTTTTTTCCAACGTAGAGTCTCTTTTATTTTTTCCGTAGAATCAATATCTTTGGAATATATATAAAAGGTTTTGTTGATATCATTTTTGGCCTTTTGCAACGCTATATCCGCTTTTTTCAATATTCCAACATTTCCAACCGCTATACCCATATTTACATCAAGGTCTATATACTCTTCTATATCCTCAATGTAGAATCTTCTGTTTTTGAGTCTTTTCTCTATTTTTTTTGCTATCTCTTTACAATACTCCTCATCTGTAATTCCTTTGTAGAAGAATACAAATTCATCAGACGATATCCTAAATACCTCACATTCCCCTCTCTCTTCTGATGCAATCTGGGCAAGAAATTTTGAGAAATGGACAAGGACACGATTTCCTACATCTACGCCGTATAGATCATTGATAGTTTTAAAAGAGTGGATATCTATTATTATGATAGCCGGATTTTCAACGTTTTTCAGCTCTTCAGCAAGCGCTTCTCTGTTTCCTAGACCGGTAAGTTCGTCTGTAAAGAAGTGTTCTTTTAGTTTTTTTGTACGCTCTTCCACCTCTTTTTCAAGGTTTTTGTTTAGATTTTCAAGCTCTTTTGATTTTTTTGAAATAATTTTGTCGTAATAGTCAAAACTCTGTTTTAAAACAAGATATATAAGAACGGCCATTATTAGTAGCATTAATATGGTTTTTAATACAAAATTTTCAAAAACGCTTTTATATTTTGTAATATCGTAGGCAATAAAAATTTTTCCAACCACATTTGCATTTGAATCTTTCAGATTCAAAGTATCAGAAACGATGTAATATCTGTTTTTATATTTAACTTCTATATACTCTTTTTCAAGATCTATTTTTTCTATTATGTGTTTAAAAAATGGGTTTATATGGGGGAAAACATACCCTTTGTATATCCATAATTCGCCCAATTTGCTTTTATCCTCAAGAAATTCTATCTCCTTCTTTTTCAAAGCGATGGCTGTCTTTATATCTCCCACTATGTCTCTCATAGGCTCAACGAAAAAGTTTGGGTCCAATCCTAATTCCACAACACCATAATGGATTCCGTCTAAAATTATAGGACACGCCACTCTATATGATAAAACATATTTTCCTCCTTCAAAGCCTGATTTACACTTTTTCGATCGATTTACCTCTTCTATAATTGTTCTGATTCCAAGAAGTGAGTCGTCATATTTGTCTGGTTTGTGTGCTCTATAAAAAGAGGTTCCGTCCGGCCTTATGATTTGAAGAGATACGATATATGGATTTTCTTTTTGTAACATCTTAAATCTTTTCCCGATATGCTCTTCCAGTTGACTCCTGTTTCCTGTTTTTATAATTTCTTGCACTTTTTCAAACGAGAGTAGATTTTTTATGCGGTTTGAGTAGATATTGAAAGCAAGATCTTCTCTTTTTTTAAAAATTTTTTCAATAAGAGCCTGTTTCTCTTTTATTGCATCATCAAGAAGCTCTCTACCCTTGATAATATCTATCGAACTAAATATAGCAATATTTGCCACAATTACAGCAAATGTAAGAAAAACAACTTTTTTTTTCATTTCTAGCTTCCAGATTTTTTCGGCTAAATCAAATGATACCAGTAAATATAAGTACGGATATTGCAATTAAAAGGATATTTAGAGTGCCTCCGTAATAAATAGTAATGTTTTATATCTTAAATCTTGTTTTATCAAAGAAAGTATCTTCATGTATATGTTTAAATGAGGTTTTTATATATTTGAAAACATCTTTATACTCTTTTTCAAGTGAGTTTAAAAACTCTTTCATCTGTGCTCTTGCATAGGGCATTTTTACATCAAATCTCATAGAAGGACACATCTCATCTCCTATCAAAGGAAAACCGTTCTTTTCGGCACACGCCCTTAGCTGCTTCTCTCTCGCCTCTATGAGGGGTCTTATTACATAGAGTCCTTTTGCAGTTTTGTAAATAGGAGGCATAGACCTCATCGTTCCGTTGTAGAACATATTCATAAAAAAACTCTCTACTGCATCATCAAGATGGTGCCCGAGTGCAAGTTTGTTGTATCCGCCTTTAAGCGCAGCGGTATATAGAGCTCCTCTTCTCATTCTTGAAAAAAAACTGCAAAAAGAGCTATTTTGTCTTATCTTCTCCTGGGCTATGGAAAAGATCTCAGTCTCATAAACCTCAAAAGGGATATCATACTCTTCACAGTGTGCTTTAAGGGCGTCAAACCTCTCGCCCATTCCATAACTTACAGTAACCGCTTTGAATTCAAAATCAAAAGGAGCCACTCTTTGCATATGTTTGAGAATATGAGCTAAAGTGAGAGAATCTTTCCCCCCGCTAAGACCAAGCAAAATCTTGTCTTTATCCTTTATGAGTCCGTATTCTCCATTTGTTCTGCCCACTACTCTCAAAAGTTTTTTACTTATCTCGGCTCTCTTCACCCAAATGCTCCTTCATTTCCTTTTTTCGTAATTAGTAACTGATGATTGATTAATTGATAGATAGTTGATAGTGGATTGGTTAATGACTGGCTCTTGTCAACACCACACTAAATTGCGTTATATGTGACAAGCAGCCCTTTCAGTCTTCATCCTTAACACCTCTTCGTTTTTTCAACTCTTTTCAAGCCATCTTATCCAACATAGATATAATAAAATCAGCACTTCTTCTCGAAGAGCTTTTCAAAAAGGTGTCGAAATCAAAACCGGCATCCATATCGGCTGCATCGCTTATGGCTCTGAGTATAAAAAACGGAACATCAAGAGCATCGCATACTACGGCAACTGCTGCACCTTCCATCTCAAGAGCATCTGCATTGAAAGTTTCTCTTATCCACTCTTTTCTTTTAGGGTCGGCAATAAACTGATCTCCAGTTGCTATAATCCCATCTTTTAACTCTATTTTTTTCTCTTTGGCCACTTCTTTTGCCAGGAAAAGAAGTTCTTTGTCACTCTCCACATACACTTTTCCTTCAGGAACATATCCGTACGGATGGCCAAATGCGGTTATATCTAAATCATGCTGGCACAGCTTTTTAGCTACTATCAGATCGCCGATTTTAAGTTCATCATTTATAGCTCCGGCCACACCGCTAAAAAGAAGTTTTTGCGCTTTAAATCTCTCGATCATCAAAGAGGCAGTCAAAGAAGCGTAAACTTTACCTATTTTACTGTATGCTATAACCGTATCTATACCTTTATATCTGGCCTCATAATAGATATTGTCTGCAAGTTCAAAGGATTTTACCTCACGCATCTTTTCAAGCAATGGTTCAATCTCTTCAACCATTGCTCCCATAATAGCTATTTTCATAGATTCTCTCCGCCGATTTTATAGTGAAAGTTCTGAAAGTGTCTTCTCAAGTGTCGCAACATCGGAAACATTTAGTGTGGGCACTTTTGAAATTCTTCGGTTCAAACCTTTTAGAACAGAGCCGTTTCCAAACTCTATAAAAAGGTCTGCATGATTTTCAATATTTTTTATCGACTGTTTATACAAAACAGGCTCTACAAGCTGCCTGTCAAGCAGAGCCAGAGCTTCATCTTTACTGCTGTAGGGAGATGCTGTTACATTTGATATAACAGGAGAGATAAACTCATCTTTTAAAAACTTCTCCAGATACTCTCTTAAAGGCTCTCTTGCCGGCTCAAGCAAAGGGCAGTGGCTGGCAACTGACATATTCAATAGAAGTGCCCTTTTAGCTCCTGCACTTTTTAAAATCGATTCCATATCTTTCAAATCATTTTTCATACCTGCTATAACAATCTGTCCGTCGCTGTTATAGTTTGCAGGCCATACTTTTTTCCCACTACTCCTTGCTTCTGTACATATTTGCTCCACTTTCTCATCATCAAGCCCGATAACCGCCATCATTCCAGCATCAATATTTTCACACGCTTTTGCCATAAATTTGCCTCTGTTATGGACAAGCTCAACTCCGTCTATAATATCTAAAGCACCTACACTTACAAGAGCAGAAAACTCTCCCAAAGAGTGCCCGAGTGCAAAAACCGGTTTCACAGGCATCTCATTTTCAAAAATTTTGTGAGCAATAGAGCTTACAAGCAAAATAGCAGGTTGCGTATATTCGGTTTTCTCTAAATTTTCATTCTCTTCAAAAAGAAGTTTTTTAAAATCTATTTTAAGCCTTTCACTGGCAGCCTCGGTAATCTCTTTCGCCAAAGTAAAATTTTCATAAAAATCTCTGCCCATCCCTACTGACTGGCTTCCCTGTCCCGGAAAAAGAAAAATGGTTTTTTTTATCTCTCTATTCATAGATATTCTCCGTTTTCCTGTATTTTCTTTCTTAAGGTATTTCGATTCAATCCGAATTTTTCAGCCATTTTAAGCTGGCTTTTAAATCTTTTCATTCCCGCTTTTATAAGCGGAACTTCATAAAGATAGAGAAATTTTCTGTAATCATCACCCGAACCGATATGTTTAAACAGAAATGTTTCCATACATTTAATTATCTCTTTGTCATCTATATTGTTTATTAAATAGCTGAAAAATACGGACCGTCTTAAAGAGTCGGCATTTTGCCGCAGATCAAAATCGGCTTTGGAAAGATCAAAATCATTTTCATCGCCAAAAATCTGCTTGGCTTCCCCATAAAATTTTTCTGCCAAAGGAAAAATATCTTCTTCTCTCTCTCTAAGCGGAGGAAGATATATTTTTATCGAAAAGATTTTGTCGACTGCATCATTTTTCAAAATGGTATTTGACGTTGCTATGATTCTGATTTTTTTGAGTTTTAATATCTCGGAAAAAAGCTGAAAATTTCTGATCTTTTCTATATCTGTTATTATAAGTTCGTCGTTTTTTTGGACAAACTCTTTAAGCTCATCTGAATTTGCGTCAACTACGGGTGCATCAGGTGCTATATATGATGCCAGTGTCTTTTTTCCGACACCATATTCGCCTTCTATAAGAACATTAATTTGCAGACTTTTTAAAAGATTCGCAGATTTAAGAGCCTCTTTCGAGGCTCTGGAGTATGCTATAAAATTAGTGACAGCCACATCCTGTTCCGCATCCGCAAGATTCGTTAGGATCAATAACCTGACCTGTCATCGCTTCTTCAGGCGTAACATCTCTTACTTCAAGAATTTTTACGCTAAACATCAAATCTTTTCCGGCAAGCGGATGATTAAAGTCTATAGTAACTTCATTTTCATCAAAAGATTTAACAGTAACCTGTACAGTCTGTCCGTCTTCACTCTGTCCGTAAAGTGTCATACCTTCTTGAAGATCAATTCCGGCAAACTGCTCTTTTGGCAAAGTTTGTACTGCATTTTCATCTTTTTCACCATAAGCTTCCGCAGCCTTTACCAAAACATCGGCGCTCTCGTTTTCGTTCATCTCTTTTATTTTATTTTCAAGACCGGATATAATCTGACCCTTTCCTGTAATAAAACTTAGAGGTTTCTGACCAACATTGCTGTCTATAACTTCCTTCGTTTCGGCATCTCTCACTTCGTATTCTATCGATACTACTTTATTTTCGTCAATTGCCATAATTTACCTTTCCTGTATTTATTGTAAAAAGTTTTTTATTTTACCACAATTTTCTTTATTTTAACAAAATTAACATTTTCTATTTGATTTTTTGAAGATTTTTTTTGGCTATCTTTGCAGCTTTGGAATCGGGGAAATTTTCTATAAGGTTTTGGTAAAAAGTTTTTGCCTTATCTTTTTCACCTATTCTCTCAAGAGATATTGCCGTATGAAGCAATAGAGTAGGCATAAATGAAGATTTACTGTAAAGAGAAGCACTTTTTTTATAATGTTCTATTGCACACTCATATTTTTTTTGATAGTAGCAGATTTCACCGATATAAAAATTCGACGTTGCAGGTTTATATGCATTTTTTATAAGAGTTTCAAAATATTCTCTTGCTGTATCATATTTTTTTTCTCTGTAAAGTTTTTTTGCCTCTTTGAAAAGAGTAGCGTTGTCCTTTTTCGCAATTTTCCTCTTTTTCAACTCTTTTTTAATCTCTTTTTCAACTCTGGCAAGTCTTTTTTTATAGTCCTGATTTAGCTTTTCTAGTTCGGATTTGAATTCCTCTTTACTGACATATGATGTATTTATTGAGTCTATAAGTGAAGTCAGCTCTTTGAGGACAGTTTTTATCTGATTGTAATTCTCGTTCTGAAGAGTTATTGTTTTATTAAGATCATCCTCTATTACAGTGATTCTCTCTTTGAGATTTTCTATCTCTTTTTGCTTTTTGCTCTCATTTTCAGAAAACTCTTCCAATTTTACCTTTAGTGAATTCAGATTCTGATCAATACCTTCGACAATACTTTTTACACCTTCGACTTTCTCTTCAATCTCTTGAATTTTCATCTGCAGCCTGCTCTGACTGCTTTGAAGTTTCTGTATGGCCTTTTTATTTTGTAGTATATATTTTTCGCTCTGAGTAAGTCCGTATGGTTCGGGACTTTCAAGATCACCAGCCCCGAACGCTGAAGGTTCTCCTCGCCCAAAGGCGAAGGAGAGAAAAAGAGAAATAAATATTAAAGCTTTTTTCACCTACCACTCCGATTTACGGAAGAAGTTCAAATTCGACTCTTCTGTTCTTTCTCCAGCACTCTCTTGTATGCTCTGTACAGACAGGATTGCTTTCACCGTAGCTTACAAGGGTCATTCTGTTGGCATCAACTCCCAAAGAGACTAATGCATCTCTTACAGATTTTGCTCTTTTTAGACCAAGAGCGTAGTTATATTCGTCTGTACCCCATTCGTCACAGTTTCCTTCTACTTTTATATTGAACTCTTTTGCATCATCTCTATTGAAAAGATTTGCGTCATACTCTACTCTTGGTTGCTGATCTGGTCTTATATTGTATTTATCAAAATCGAAATATATCTTTTTTGCTTCAGACTCTATAGCTTTCATCTTCTGAAACTTTGCCTCCTGAGCTGAAACAGCCGCCGCTTCCATCCCTGCGCCCTCTTCAGGTGAAACAACCGCTAGTCCTTCCCCTTCATGCACTACAGTGGCCTGCTCCGGAGCAGCCTCCTGAGGAGCCTCAATTTCAACAGTTTTTTTCGCACAACCGCCCATTATCAATGCAGCAGCAAAAAGTCCGAGTACCAAACTTTTTCTCATAGCCATCTCCTAAAAAAATTTCTGCCTCTATTTTATCAATAATTTTCTTAAGGACTCCTCTATTGAGCCGCCATATCAAAGATTACCAGTCAATTGATTGTATTTTTCCTACACATAATGGAAAATAATAACTTTTGTTGTATTTAAGTCTTATTATTCCAAGGGCACTTTGATTTTTGAAATGTTTTATAAACAAAATTGATTCACCGTCACTTGAAAACTTAGGAAACTGATTTATACCGGTAGCAGTAAGGCGTCTTATAAATTCGCTCTTTGTAGAAATAAGATACAGATTGAATGTATTTGAGCCAAACTCATTGTCACTCTCTCTACTGCTGTATACCACATAGTGTCCAAATGCCGAACATGAACTGTTGTTTCTTCCATGATAAACCAGCCTTTCCACACCAGGTGTATTTATACCTTTTGCGAAAATGTTTGGATATCCGAGTCTGTCTGAGACGAAAACTACTCTTCTGTCATTCTCTATAAAATTGCCGTTTACATCAATGCCGGGATATTTTGTAACCTTCTCCAGTTTTCTGCTGCCAATGTTATAAACGTAGATATCAGGCTGAAATTTCGGTGCCATAGTTATCAAAAGCTTTTTGCCATCACGACTCACATCGGAACACACTATCATACCTTCACTGGTCAATATCTTTGTTCTCTTACCGGTATAAAGATCAACTCTGTACAGAGTCGGTTTGCTTTCATAGGCAGTATAGTAAAAAGCTTTCTGCTCCCTGGAAGCCCATTTGGGAAATACGTTGAGACCGCCTTTTATAATCGTTTTTTGGTATGTCAAAGAGTAATCAGAAACTACTATTTCGCTCTGTTTTGCACCTGTATACTTTGAAAATATAACAAACCTTCTCATCCAGTCAACAGGCGGAGCACCTGTGTAGTCATTCGTATCACAAGCAATTTTGTGCGCCAAAAAAGGGTATCTTTTATTGTTCTTGATTTTAAAAATTTTCTGAAAAGCCAATTCCGAACTTTTTAGATTGAAAAGTTTGACTTTTACTCGCATATATCCAAAATCATCATAATATAGCTGATACCTAAGAACAAGGTCATAATCTTTATATTTTGCAAAATCAAAACCGGAATCGAAGTCTGCCCTGTTATAATTTTCGTTCACATGGAAATGGGAAGTTACTTTCAAATCACCTACAAGAAGTTTAAAAAATTTTCTGTTTAGCCTATCTGAAAATTCAGCCGAAGCATCTTCAATACTTATAGAAGGCTTTTTTTCAACCTCTTTTACAATCTCCATGGTAATATCGGCTGCGATAACAGAGAGAGACAAAAAAAGCAACATTACTATTTTTTTCATATTCACCCCTTGGCTTCAAAATAGACTACAATCTCTTTTCTTCCCTCTTTCGGTACGGGAAACTTTTTCGTTTTCATAAATTCGAGATATTCATTCAACTCTTTGTTGAACTGTTCACTGTTTGAGTATAAAAGTACATCATAATCAAGATTGCCATATTCATCGATTATTATTTTAACTTTAGCTTTGTTTCCGGCACTCTCTTCAGAAGGATACCAGTATTTATATAAAATTTCATATATTTTAGCATAATAAGGATCATTTTCTCCCTCTACGCTCTGTATACTTTTAGCTGCTGCACTTCTTTGAATATCTTTTATTTCAAGCCTCTTCAGCAACTCTTCCGCTTTTTTTTCAGGTTTGGCACTCTTTCCTTTAAAGCGGCTGGGAGGTTCGCTTTTTTTCCGCTGTGGCTCAGTTTTTTTTATTTTTTTGATTTTTTTTGTATCCACCGTAGAAAATAGTTTTGATATATCCACCTCTCTTTTAGGAGACCTGGACCCTCTCTTTTTAGGTTTAGGTTTTGGCTTCTCTTTTTTTATCTCCGCTTTTTTCTTCGGTTTAGGAGGAGCGGGAATCGCTTTTTTGGGAAGCTGTTTTTTTTTCTCGGGTGTAAGCAGGGTTACCTCAATACTCTTTTTTTTCTGCATAGAATATTTTTTAAGATTCTCTTCCTTTTTAATAAAAAAAAGAACCATGATAGTCAATGTAGCAATATATACAGCGAAAGATAGGAAACCCGATATTAAAAAAATCTTTTTTTTATCCATCTGTTATCAAGGATACCTTTGAAAATCCTGCCTCTTTGACGGTTTTTAGTATGAACATAACATCACCATAAGAAAGAGACTTGTCCGCTCTAATATATACAGGAGAGTTTTTATCAAATTTTTGGGAATAAAGCAAGAAGTTGTCTGCAAAATCAGAAAACTTGTACTTCTCCTTTTTTATATATATTCTTCTGTTTTTGTCCACTCTTATCTCAATGGTAGATATTTTCTGTACTACCTTCGTTTTTGACCCTTTTGGAAGTTCAATAAGCTCTTCATAAATCATTGCAGGGGTAGTTACCATTAGAATCGCAAGCAGTACAAGCATAACATCCACAAGGGGAGTTATGTTCAGATCCGGCTTCTCTTCCCAGTCATACACAATCTATCCCTCTTTTCTCGTTAGAAGAAGGTCACACTGCATCTGAATATAAGAGAGTACATCAAATCCTTTTCTCTTTAATGTCAGATGATAGCTGTATGCAAATATGGCTACGAAAATACCTGCAGCAGTCGCAACGAGAGCTTCACCAATCGCCGGAGCTATTACCCCTATTGAAGCCATTTTGACCGAACCGAGCATTGAAAAGGTTTCGAGTATAGATACAACGGTACCAAAAAGTCCGATAAAAGGAGACGTAGAAGCCGTTATAGAAAGAAAAGTGAGGCCAGATGTAGCTTCTTTGGTAGATGCAAATTTGCAAAATTCGGTCATCTCTTTAGAAATTCCTCCGGCTTTTTTCATACAACTTCTTATAATCGAATTGTGTGCAGGCGTTTTTGACCCCATATAGAGTGCTTCCAACGACTCTTTCTCGCGTCCGAGCCATTTTGACAGAAAAAAATATCTATAGAAAAATACCCAGTTCACTATTATAAAATAGAGAGAAAGCAGAGCAAGAACTATTATAGTAATAGCACTGCTTCTGCTCAAGTAGTCAAGTAGTAGCTCAATCGCTCTCACAGCATACTCTTTGCAGCCTTTTCTATTTTGGCCTCTACAGATGCAATCGCAGCTTTGTTGTCACTGGCTTTTTCAATAAGTTCTTTTGCTTCTGCGATAGCTTTTGCTATTTCACTTTCGCTCTCGCCTGCAAGAGGAACGGCTCCGTCAACAAGAACAACAGCCTTGTTTTCGTCAACTTTGACATGTCCCCAGTTGATAACAATCGACTCTTTGTTGCCGTCGGCTTTTTCAAACTCAATTACACCAGGCTTTAATAGCGACAGCAAAGAGGAGTGCTTTGGCAAAACTCCAAATTCCCCTTCGCTTCCCGGGAAAACGACACTTTTAACATCGCCTTCAAATATCAGTCCCTGGGGAGTTACAATTTCTAATTTTAATGTCTCCATTAAAATCCTTTAAATTACAGAGCAGATGCTCTGTATTAAGATTTTGCTTTCAATTTTTCGGCTTTTTCAAGAGCCTCTTCAATGCTTCCTACCATATAAAACGCATTTTCAGGAATATCGTCATATTTACCTTCAAGTAGTCCTTTAAATCCTGCAATAGTATCTTCAAGAGTAACATATTTACCAGGGCTTCCTGTAAATACTTCAGCAACAAAGAAAGGCTGAGAAAGGAATCTCTCAATTTTTCTTGCTCTTTCAACAGTAAGTTTGTCCTCTTCGGAAAGCTCATCCATACCAAGAATAGCAATAATATCCTGAAGATCTTTATATTTTTGAAGAACCTGCTGTACTCCCCTGGCAACTTTATAATGCTCTTCACCGATAATCTGAGGATCAAGCATTCTTGATGTACTATCCAGTGGATCAACTGCAGGATATATACCTTTTTCCGCAATTCTTCTGTTTAGAACCGTTGTTGCATCTAAGTGAGCGAAAACAGACGCAGGAGCAGGGTCTGTCAAGTCGTCTGCAGGAACATATACAGCCTGAACAGAAGTAATCGAACCCTTTTTAGTTGATGTAATTCTCTCTTGGAGTTTACCCATTTCACTTGCAAGTGTAGGCTGATAACCGACCGCTGAAGGGATCCTTCCCAAAAGCGCAGACATCTCCGCACCCGCCTGAGCAAACCTGAATATGTTGTCGATGAACATAAGAACATCAAGTCCCATTTCATCTCTGAAATATTCAGCCATTGTAAGACCAGTTAGCGCGATTCTGTTTCTTGCACCCGGAGGCTCGTTCATCTGTCCGTAGCAGAGTGCAACTTTATCCAAAACGTTGGACTCTTTCATCTCATGATAAAGGTCGTTTCCTTCCCTAGTTCTTTCACCGACTCCGGCAAAAACAGAGTAACCGCTGTGCTTGAAAGCAACGTTGTGGATAAGCTCCATAATAATAACCGTTTTACCAACACCTGCACCGCCGAAGAGACCGACTTTACCACCCTTTGCATAAGGAGCAAGAAGGTCAACAACTTTAATACCTGTTTCAAACATCTCTGTTTTGGTGCTTTGATCTTCAAAAGGCGGAGGATCTCTGTGAATAGACCAGTAGGTTTTGGCTTTCAGTTCTTCGCCCTCGTCAATTGTTTCACCTACAACATTGAAGATTCTTCCTAGTACCTCTTCACCGACAGGAACTTTAATAGGACTGCCGAGTGCTTTTACCTCAAGGCCTCTTACCAAACCTTCCGTCATATCCATAGCGATTGTTCTTACTCTGTTGTCTCCCAAATGGGCGGCAACTTCAAGGATAAGACTTTTCTCTTCGCCTTCAACATTGAATTTTACATCGATTGCTTCATTGATAGCCGGCAAGTACGATTCAAAATCAACATCAACAACCGGTCCCATAACCTGGATGATTTTTCCTTGCATTCATATCTCCTTAAAAATTCAAACTTATTTCATTGCTTCCATACCGCTGATAATTTCTATCAACTCGGTAGTAATAGACTCTTGTCTTGCTTTATTGTATTTGATTGTCAATTGGTCAACCATCTCTTTTGCGTTTTTAGTCGCAGCATCCATTGCTTGCATTCTTGCACTGTGTTCAGCAGCTAAAGAGTCGATAAGTGAGTAATACATATTGTATTCCACATATTTTTTTACAAGCTCTTCAAGAACCGCTTCACCCTCTTCCGGCTCGAGTTCCATCATAGAAGGAAGTTCTCTCTCTTCTATTGAACCGATATCGATAGGAAGAATATTGTTTATCTTAAGTTCTTGGGCAATCATCGACTTATATCCGTTGTGGACAAGTATGACTTTGTCGGTTTTGCCTTCAAGAAAATCCTCTACGGAAGTTCTTATAAACTCACTAGCCTTTTTATAGTCTGGAGAAGAGCTTAATCCAACTACTTCGTCAAACATCTCCACACCCTGGAACTTGAAAAACTCGATTCCTTTTTTTCCGATTCCTCTGAGTCTGATTTTGATTTTTTTTGATTTATATTCATCAATTAGACTCTTGACCGCTTTGATTGTCTGATGGTTGAAACCGCCGCAAAGACCTTTGTCAGCGGTCGTAAAAATAATATCTACTTTTGCAGGTATTTCGATCTGTTCAAAATATCTGCTTTCGATCCCTCCGATTTTATACTTCTGTATCGAGTATGTAATCTCAGACAAAACCTCATTTATAGTATCTGCAAAAGCGCGTGACCTTTTAGCCAGCTCTTCCGTTCTTCTCAACTTTGCAGTTGAGACCAATTTCATTGCTCTTGTAGTTTTCTGAGTATTCTTTACACTAGCAATCTTTCTCTTGATTTCTTTTAGATTTGCCATCTATATATCCTTATTCGGCAGAGAAACTTGCCTTGAACTCTTCTAACGCTTTTTTGATCATATCTTCGATTTCGTCATCCAAAACTTTTTTGGTTCTAATTCCTTTGAGAACATCCGGATATTTTGCTTCAAGGAACGGATAGAGCTCCGCTTCGAATTTTGTAACCTGATCAACCGGAATATCGTCAAGATAGCCTTTTGCTCCAGCATAAATAATAACAACCTGCTTTTCTACAGGTATAGGAGAATAAGGTGGCTGTTTCAAAACTTCAACCATTCTCTGTCCACGTTCAA
Source organism: Nitrosophilus alvini (assembly GCF_015100395.1). Classification (NCBI taxonomy): domain Bacteria; kingdom Pseudomonadati; phylum Campylobacterota; class Epsilonproteobacteria; order Nautiliales; family Nitratiruptoraceae; genus Nitrosophilus; species Nitrosophilus alvini. The sequence continues at coordinate 1,267,101 of NZ_AP022847.1, forward strand.
GCTGCTTTCTGCTCGCCTCGTCAAGGTCACTTGCAAACTGTGCAAACGCCTGCAGCTCTCTGTACTGAGCAAGATCCAGTCTGAGAGTTCCAGACACCTGTTTCATTGCTTTTATCTGAGCCGCACCACCAACCCTTGATACCGAGATACCAACGTTGATAGCAGGTCTTATACCTGAGTTAAAAAGATCACTCTCAAGGAAAATCTGACCATCGGTAATAGAGATAACATTTGTAGGAATATACGCCGAAACGTCACCTGCCTGAGTTTCAATGATAGGAAGTGCCGTCAAACTTCCCGCGCCAAGTTCATCACTAAGTTTAGCCGCTCTTTCAAGAAGTCTTGAGTGAATATAGAAAACATCACCAGGATAAGCTTCCCTGCCCGGAGGTCTTCTTAGAATCAAAGACATCTCTCTGTATGCAACAGCATGCTTACTTAAATCATCATAGATGATAAGTGCATGTCTTCCGTTATCCCTGAAATATTCACCTATTGTAACACCTGTATACGGTGCAAGAAACTGTAGTGCAGCCGATTCACTGGCACCGGCATTTACAACTATAGTATAGTCCATAGCTCCATGCTCTTCAAGCTTTCTGACTACCTGAGCAACAGTAGACTGCTTCTGTCCAACAGCAACATAGATACAAACAACATCTTCATCTTTTTGGTTTATGATGGTGTCAATCGCAACAGTAGTTTTACCTGTCTGTCTGTCACCGATAATAAGCTCCCTCTGGCCTCTACCGATAGGAACAAGAGCATCTATCGCTTTAATACCTGTCTGAAGAGGCTCATGTACAGATTTTCTTGCCATAATTCCTGGAGCTTTCTCTTCTACAAATCTAAACTCTGTCGCTTCGATCGGACCTTTTCCATCAATAGGCTCGCCTATCGCATTTATAACTCTTCCGATAATTCCGTCACCCACAGGAGTTCTTAAAAGTTTTCCGAGTCTTTTTACACTTGAGCCTTCTCTGATACCTTCACCCTTTCCAAGAACAACAACACCCACACTGCTCTCTTCAAGGTTTGCAGCCATACCTTTCTCGCCGTTTTCAAACTCAAGCATTTCACCGGCCATTACATTGTTTAGACCGTATACCTTCGCTATACCGTCTGCAAATGATATAACCTTGCCGGTTTCATTTATATCAATTTTAAGTTCAAAATCCTCTATTCTCTCTTTTATGATAGAGCTGATTTCGTCTGCTTGCATTTTGTGTGCCACAGTTTCTCCTTTCTAAATTGCTTTAAGAATATGTTCAATCATCATGTTTTTGATTCTGCTTTTCGAGAAGCTGATTTCTAGTCCAAGACTCTCAACTTCGACTTTTATTCCGTCAAATTTTCCTACTTCTTCATGCAGTTTTATCTCGGCACCAACTCTTTTTTGAAGAGCTTTTTCTATCTCTTTTATCTCTTTTTCTTCAAGTTCTACCGCCGAATAAACCACACCTTCAAACCTGTTTTCAAGGAAAGAGAGCTGCTTTTCAAGTTCCTCTGCCAAAACAGGAATAAGATTGAGTCGTTTTTTTTCGGCAAGAAGTCTTATAAGATTTTTAAACTTTTCATCAGCAGTTTCGATCGCTGATAGGATAAGTCTGCATTTTTGCTCATCTTTTACCTCTGGCGACAATATTACGGCTTTTATTTCAGGAGTCTCCAACGCTTCCGATAGTTCAGTAAGAAGCTGGCCATAATTTGTCAGCTCTTCTTTTGTGGATACCGCTGTTAAGGCCTTTACATATCTTTTTGCGATCAACTCTTCCATTTTACGCTACCTTCTTTACTATAAGATTGACAAACTCTTTTTCGTTGATAGGAAGGTTCTTCTCATCAAGAAGTTCATCAAGAACCTCTTTTACTACACCTCTTATCATCTTTCTCTTTTCAAGTTCACACTGCTCATTATGCATCTTTTCCAGACTGGCAATCTCATTTTCAAACTGATTTCTAATCTTTTCCGCAAGAATAACACTCTCTTTTTTTGCGGTTTCGATTATCTCTTCAGCAAATTTTTTGGCATTCTCAAGCTCTTTTTCAGCCCTTTTTTTCTCCTCTTTTGCCTCTTTCAGTTTTACCTGAACATTTTCAAGTTCCGCAGCAATGGAAGCTTTTCGCCCTTGAAAGAAGTTTTTCACATGGTCAGCTAGAAGATAGTAAATAATCCCGGCAAAAATAAGGAAGTTAACGGCCCTTGGTAAAATGTCAGTACCTCCTTCGCCACCTCCGCTTGCAAATGCGGCAGTTCCCAAAAGCAAAAAAAGTATCGCTAATTTTGTTCTCACCTCTGCTCCTTCCTATAATTTGCTAAACTTGGCTTTAAGAGCTTCTCTGAAAAGCGGCATTTGCGAAATCAAAGCGCTTTTTAGACTCTCTTCTTCCTCTTTTAAAGATGCTTTGAAATCTTCATACTCTTTCATGAGTTCCGCTTTTTTTGCATCTACTTTACTCTGCCCCAAAGCCTTGGCTTCATTAAGCGCACTCTGTTTGATAGCCATCGCTTCACTTTTTGCGCGAGCCAGTATCTCTTCAGCCTCTTTTTTTAACTCTGCCGAACCGCTGGTATTTTTGGAAGCGTTTTCCAGATCTCTTTTGATACTTTCGCTTCTCTCTTCCATAAACCCGAGCAAAGGTTTATAAAGCCAGCTGTTAAGTACAGCGACCAGTATGAAAAACAAAATCGCTGTCAGCAAAACCAGCGATATACTGATGTCTAACATCCAAACTCCTTTACGCCATTCTAAATAGTTTTCGGGATTGTATCATATGAATTTATATTTTTTTATTAAACTAATAGCTTTTTCTTAAATATTTTTTCAAAAAGTAACGAATCTCTTCATTATTATCAAATTTTATAGTCAGTTTATTGCCATGAATTTTGAAGTTAAGATTTGAATCTTTCAACGTTTTTTCAATCTCTTCCATATTTAAATCTTCTCTATTTTTGGACTTTTGCTTCTCTTTTTTCGGCTTTGTTTTATTTACAAGTTTTTCTACATCACGAACACTCAGTTTCTGTCCCGTTATAGAATCAACTATGATTTTCTGTTTATCCTCTTCGAGCCCTACCAAAACTTTAGCATGTCCCGGCGTAATTTTACCGGCTTTTAAAGCCTCTTTTGCATAATCAGAAAGCATAAGAAGACGCAAAGTATTTGTAATGTGTGTTCTGCTCTTTTTTACGATATTGGAAAGCTCTTCATGTGTAATGGAGTATTCGTCGATAAGCTCTTTGTACGAGAGGGCAAGGTCAACCGGATTTAGGTCTTCTCTTTGGATATTTTCGATAAGAGCAAGTTCTCTGTATTTAGAAGGTTCAATCTTTGCCACTATTGCTTTAATTTTATCAAGCCCTGCCAGTCTACTTGCCCTTACTCTTCTTTCGCCTGCTATGAGCATAAAACCATCTATATCTTCTATAACGATTACTGGCTGTAGAAGTCCGTGCCTTTTGATAGACTCGGCAAGCTCATTTAAAGATTTTTCATCAAATACTCGCCTTGGCTGAAAAGGGTTTGGCCTGATAGCATCTATATCGATCTCTACGACACTGTTTTCATCACTGTCTGGTATCTCTTTTTCATACGCTTCAGCCACTTCGCTTAAAATTGCTCCGAGTCCGCGTCCCAATGTCTTTCTGCTCATACTATCTTCCCAATATAACTTTTGCAAGACTCTGATAAGCCATGCTTCCGGAGGATTTGCTGTCGTATAGTACTACAGGTTTGCCAAAACTCGGCGACTCGGCAAGTTTTACGTTACGTGGAATTACAATAAACGAAGAGTTTCCCTCATCTTTGAAAAGTTTGTTTCTGAAATGGTGCGACAGGTCAGCAAAAACCTGTTTGGAAAGATTGTTCTGCTTGCTATACATGGTAGGCAGAAAACCTTTGATAGAGAGTTTCGGATTTATTGTTTTTCTTATAAGTCTTATCGTATTTAAAAGCTGAGCCAGTCCTTCAAGGGCAAAAAATTCGCACTGTATGGGAATAATCACAGAATTTGCCGCACTCAAGGCGTTGATAGTCATAGGTCCTAATGCCGGAGGAGAATCGATAATAACAAAATCGAAATCGTTTTTTATCTCATCGAGTTTCTCTTTTAAAACAAGCTCCCTCTGTTTCGCCTTGGAGTTATAAAACTCTTTTTCCACGCCTACAAGGCCGATATTTGAAGGTGCAAGATATAAATTATCCACCCCTGTTTTTAAAATAATTTCAGAAAGTTTTTTCGTACCTATCATAACGTGATAGATATTGTACTCATAATCATTTCTGCTATACCCCAGACTGGTCGTAGCATTTGCCTGAGGGTCCGCATCAATGATTAGAACCTTTCTGTTTTCAAGGGCCAAGGAAGCTGCAAGATTTACAGCAGTTGTCGTTTTTCCCACACCGCCTTTTTGATTGGCTATAGTTATTATTTCACTCATCTTAAACAGTAAATCCTTTGGCTGTTGATCTCTAATGAACCGTCTTCGCACAATCTTGCATTTTCAAGAGAAATTTTTTTCTCTTGAACATGAACAAGAAACTTTTTGCTTCTGTGAAATTCTAACTTATATTTACTAAAAATTTGCTTCCATGAATGAGATTTTTTCAATTCGGAAAAATAGTTTTTCAAAATATCCTCTTTTTCGATTTGGATATCGAGTTTGCCGTAGCCATGTGGCGCATGTGCCGTATTTAGGCCTATTCCGCATATCAGAGCCTCGGCAGCCTTGGTTGTAATCGTACCTCCAATCTTTCTGCTTTCTATATAAAAATCATTTGGCCATTTCAGCCATATACCCGAACCCCGCACCGATAAAATCTCTTTTAGAATATAAGAAAAATAAATAGAAGCAGACACTATCGGAAGATCATCTGGAAGTGAAGAAATTTCATATGCAAAAGAGAAAAAAAGATTCCCCTTTTCGCTTTTCCATTCATTTCCCCTGCTTCCGATTCCCGATGTCTGAAAATTTGCCGCAACAGCAATCGGCGCGGAAAGCTCCTTTGATTTTATTTTTTCAATAAGATATTTCTGCGTAGAGTCAATCTCGTCAAACCAGACAATCTCCAACTTTCAGTCTCCTTCCTCTGATAAAACTTGCTATATCCATCTCTTTTTTCGAAGGGGGCTGAACCGTTATAACGGAAATGGTTCCTTTTTTGCACCCAATGACTGCTTCATTGTCCGAAATATCAAGAATTACTCCGGGTCTGTTTTGACTTTCGGTTTCGACAAGTCTTATCTTTTTAAGTTTGAGGCCGCTGTTTGTATAGATACCGGGCCAGGATATAAAGGCTCTGTATCTGTTGTATATATCCAAAGCTGAATCGAAAGAGACAAGTCCATCGCTTTTGTTTATCTTTTTACAATACGACGCATCAACATCGTTCTGAGATAGTGGTTTTATCTCATCAAAATTTCTCAAAACTGTAGGCGTAAGCTCGGCAGCACATTCAGAAAGCTTTTCAAAAAGAGTCAGGGCATTGTCCTCTTCTCCTATTTTCTCATATCTGTACGCCAGGATATCTCCCGTATCGAGCCCTTCATCCATAAGCATAGCTGTAACTCCCGTAATTTCATCACTGTTTAAAAGAGCCTGCTGTATAGGGCTGGCTCCTCTGTATTTGGGCAATAATGAAGCATGAAGATTTATACAAGGAGCAATATCTAGTATATTTTTGGGCAGTATCTGTCCATATGCTGCAACTACGATAAAATCAGGTGAAATATCTTTTAATATCTCTTCGCTGTTATCACCTTTTAGGGAGTGTGGCTGATATATTTTCATACCTGGATGAGCTTGCAAAAGAAATTTTTTCACATCCGGGGGAGTGAGTATCTTTTTTCTCCCTACAGGCTTGTCCGGCTGTGTAAAAACCGCCGCTACATCCATATCCGGCATTTCAAAAAGTTTTTTCAAAATTTTTGTTGCGTAATCAGGAGTTCCCATAAAAACAATACGCATCGTTCTCCTTTTTTGTTCGTGACTCGTAATTGGTGACTCGTGATTCGTGACTGGTTTTATCTCACACTCACACTCACACCCACACTCACACCAATACTAACACTCAAAAAGCGTTCCGCCCCTGTGTTCACCTTTTAGCAGAAAACTTTTCACATCACTCAGGTCAAATCCACTTGCAAGAAAAACCTTGCGTCCATGCTTCAACAGAAAATCGGCAGCTTTCAGTTTTGTTACTATACCGCCTGTAGCAAATCTGTAATTGGGAGTATATTCACATTCAAGCTCTTTAGGATCTATATGGCTTACAACTTTTTGCAGTTTTGCATCAGGATATTTTTTAGGATCTTTGTCATAATATCCATCTATATCGGATAGGATTACCAGCATTTGGGCATCAAAATAGTATGCAACATGCGCTGAGAGCTGATCATTATCTCCGAAAACAAGCTCTTCCGTCGCAGTAACGTCGTTTTCATTTATAATAGGTATAACCCTGTTTTTCAAAAGCACTTCAATGGCATTTCTTGCATACGCAGTCCTCTTTCTTGAGTCAAAATCATCTGCAGTCAAAAGAACCTGTGCACAGACAATACCGTGTTTTTCAAACTTCTTCTGATAACTCTTCATTAAAAAAGGCTGACCTATGGCCGCAAGGGCCTGTCTGTTTGCTATCAGTTTTTTGTCCAGTTTCACTCTCGTATATCCTGCCGCTACGGCTCCAGAACTTACAAGGATAATCTCGAAGTTTTGTGCCGCTTCAGAAAGGAAATCCACAAGTTTCTGCATACGCTCCCTGGCAAGCCTGTTGTTTTCGGTCAATACTGCACTTCCTACTTTTACAACGATTCTTTTCAACTTTTCTCTCCGATTTTTACAAGGTCATAAAGTGCAAACATCAATGGCCTTATATTTATATTCGATACGGAGGATATAGGAAACACAAAATAGGGTTTGGATTTTTCCAAATGTTCTGTCTCCTGTATAAAATATCTGTATCTTTCATCAAGTCCGTATCTGTTTTCGCCTCCCGGTTCAAGTCCTATATCTTTTATAAACTTCTCAATCTTTTCGTTTGCTTCCGCCTCATCAAATGCATCTACTTTTGTCAAAGCTATTGCGAACTCTCTCTTGCTAAGTCTTTCAGAAAATTTTTTTAGCTCTTTTTTCAAAATTTCATACTGCTTAAAAGGCTCTCTGTAACTTGCAAGATCTATCATAAAAAGAAGGGATTTAGTCCTCTCTATATGCTTTAAAAACCGCAGTCCCAGTCCTTTCCCTTCGCTGGCTCCGCCTATAATACCCGGAATATCGGCCATAACAAATGATTTGTATTCATCTATACTTACAACTCCCAGTTTCGGTGTAAGTGTCGTAAACTCATAATTTGCAATTTCAGGTCTGGCATTTGATACCACGGATATGAGTGTAGATTTTCCGGCATTAGGAAATCCTACAAGACCCACATCAGCAATTAGTTTGAGTTCTAGTCTTATCTTTCTAGTCTTTCCGGGAAGTCCCGGTTGTGCATAAGTGGGCTTCTGGTTTGATGCGGACCTGAAGTGCCAGTTTCCAAGCCCTCCTTTGCCGCCTTCAAGAAATTTTACCTTTTGACCGTCTTCGGTCAGATCCAGAAGCAGTTCACCTGTTTCGGCATCTCTGACTTCCGTTCCCGGAGGAACTATCAACACAAGAGGCCTGCCGTTTTTTCCATGCTTTTTTCTTCCTTCGCCAGGCTTTCCGTTTTCAGCTTTGAGTACCTTTTTCCCTTTAAAGTGTGAAAGAGTATGGGTATTTTTATCCACTACAAAATATACGTCTCCTCCCTTCCCTCCGTCACCGCCGTCGGGTCCTCCTTTTGGAATGAATTTTTCTCTTCGAAAGGAGACGGCGCCGGCTCCGCCTTTACCTGAACTTACTGTCAATTCTACACTGTCAACAAACATAAATATCCTTGGGAAATTAAAAATTTATCAATCACTATTATCCAAATACGAAATTATTATATAGAAAAATGGTTAAATACCATATTTAATAAAAAAGATTTTGCGGAGATTTTCAAATATTCGGAGTCTTTTCGGGCAAAGCCCGAAAATTATGCAGGATAGACGGAGATTTTTTGTCTTTTTTTATCTTTTCTTTCAAATTTTACATATCCGTCAACAAGAGCATATATAGTATGGTCTTTTCCCATACCTACATTGTTTCCGGGATGGATTTTTGTACCTCTTTGTCTGATTATGATATTTCCGGCTCTGACAAATTCGCCGCCGAATTTTTTCACACCCAGTCGTCTACCGGCACTGTCTCTGTTATTCTGGGTACTTCCCTGACCTTTCTTGTGAGCCATTATCTACTCCTTACGCTATCTTGGTAATTCTTACTCTTGTGAAGTCTCTTCTGAAACCTCTCTTGAGTTTACTGTCTTTTCTTCTTCTTTTTTTGAAGATTATAACTTTTTTTCCTCTACCCTCGTTTATGACTTCGCCTTCCACTACAGCGCCTTCAACAAACGGTGTACCGATTTTAAGCTCTCCGTCGTTTACGGCAAGAACCTCTTTGAATTCTACTTTTGTTTTCGGCTCAAGACTCATTTTGTCAAAGCAGATAATATCACCTTCCTGAACCTTATACTGCTTACCGCCGTTTTTTATAATTGCGTACATCCTTCTTCCTTCTTCGGACATTTTGATTGCGAATAATATCCAAAAAATGTTTAAGCTTAGATTAAAGAGTTACTCTAAAGGATCGCTATAGCCTCGATCTCCACAAGTGCATTTTTAGGAAGTGTTTTTACCGCAACTGTACTGCGTGCAGGCTTGTGTTCTTTGAAAAATTCGGCATAGATTTCGTTGACTTTCGCAAAATCGTCCATATCGGCCAGAAATATAGTCGTTTTAACTACTTTTTGCAGAGTTGTTCCCGCTGCTTCAAGTACATTTGAAAGATTGTTCAAAACCTGTCTCGTCTGCTTCTCGATATCGGCCTGAACCATCTCTCCTTCCGGCGTCAGGGCTATCTGTCCTGATGTATATATAAACTCTCCGATTCGTACAGCCTGAGAATATGGTCCTATTGCCTGTGGCGCTTTGTCTGTAGATATCATTTCCATATAAAATCCTTTTTTTTGAACTTATTTTATCAAAATGAAAATTATTATATTATCAAAGTATAAAGACCTTTTTTGCAGGGAGGTTCACATGAATCGGGATATCAAACGCAAACTTTTCAAAACTATCGACTCCCTGAAAGAGAAAGCCATAAACATAAGACGTGACATCCACAGACATCCTGAGCTCTCAAACCAGGAAGAACACACAAAATATCTTGTAAAAGGTATCCTTGAGATGGAAGGATACACGATAAAAGAGTTCAAAGACCACAACGGCATCATAGCAGACCTTGTTGTGGACGAAAACAAGCCTTTTGTGGCAATCAGAGCAGATATGGATGCACTTCCTATAGAAGAACATACAAACAAGCCATACGCTTCGGAAGTAAAGGGTGTAATGCACGCCTGCGGACACGATGCTCATACCGCCATCGGTATAGGAACTGCCATCGCTTTTGCCTCTGTAAAAGAGAGACTACCGGCAAACATAAGATTTATTTTTCAACATGCAGAAGAGGTAAATGAAGGGGGCAGTATAGATATGATAAGAGACGGGGCTCTGGAAAATGTCAAAGCGATATTCGGACTGCATGTATATCCATACATGATGACCGGACAGATAGGATATAAATATGGTGTGATGATGGCAAGTGCAGATATTTTCACTATAGAGATTTTCGGCAAATCCTCTCATGGAGCAAGGCCTCACGAAGGAGTGGATGCAATACTGGTAACCGCAATGGCCGTAAATTCGCTAAATCATATCGTATCAAGACGAATAGACCCGATACACCCGGCTGTCATTTCCCTGGGAACTATAGAAGGAGGAAACGCACCAAACATCATTTGCGATCACGTAAAGTTGAGAGGCACTGTTCGTACTCTGAACGAAAAAATAAGAAAAAAGATACCCGAAATGATGGAAGTATCCATAAAAGGTATATGCCAGTCGATGGGTGCCAAATATAAATTCGAATATGAATTCGGCCAACCGGAACTGATAAACGATGACAAAATGGTGGACATTGTCGTAAAAGAGGCTAAAAAGATAATAGGCGAAGAAAATGTCATAGACCTGCTCGATCCAGTTATGGGAGGAGAGGATTTTTCCAGATACCTGCAGATAGTGCCAGGCGCTTTTTTTAGGCTAGGAACCTGCAATCCCAAAAAAGGAACCTGTGTGCCCCAGCACAACAGCAGGTTCGATATCGATGAAGAGGCTTTGCCTATAGGTATGAAGATACTTGCCGCATCGGCTCTGGAGGCTATGAATGAAAAATAGGCTTTTTCTGAAACTTCCCAACAATATCGAATACTGGAGGGTATTGAAAAAACTTTACGAAGAGCTTTGCCGTATTATAGATTTTCCAACAAAGGAGAAAAAAGAGTTGGAAGCCGCCTTGAAAGAGCTTTTTGAAAATGCCGTTGTTCATGCATATGAGCCTGAAGAAGAGGGAGAGATAGAGATAGGTTTTGAACTGTTTGAAAACGGAATCAAAATCGATATAAGAGACGAAGGATTGCCTTTTGATGCAAATATATTAAAATCTGTTCCTATCGATTTGAAAGAGAAAAACAGAGGATTAAACAGAGTTTTTTTAAATACCGACAGCTTCAGGTTTTACAATCTTGGACAAAAAGGAAAGAAATTCTCCATTATAAAATATAGTCCCAAAAAACTTCGCCTCAAAGAAGATATTCCTTTTTACAGCGATATAGGATACGATTTCGACAAAACAGCAAAAGAGATGATAAGAGAAAGACTTACAATAAGGCTCTTCAAAGAGGGTGACGAAATCCATATTCCGGCTCTAATCTACAAAAACTACGGCTATACATACTTCAAAAATCTCTTCTACTATCCAGAAAAAATTCTTCAAAAAGAGAAAAGCGGTCAGATATCTTCTATTATCGCGGAAATTGATGGCAAAGTGGTAGGACATTTTGCTCTTGTCAAAATACCGAACTCAAACATAGCCGAAATAGGTATAGCGGTAGTAGATCCGAAATTCAAAGGTATGGGAATAATGAACGCCATGTTCAAGCTTCTTCTCAAACGCGCAAGAGAGCTTGGTTTAAGCGCACTTTTCGGAGAAGCGGTCATGTTTCATCCCTACAGTCAGAAAGCAAACCTTACACACGGATTTTGTGAAAGCGCACTTCTGCTAGGCGACGTACACCATAAAGTGATGCTCAAAGAACACAAATACCCCTTCAGAGAAAAAAGAGGAGCGGCTCTGATAGGCTACAAGGTTCTAAAAAGAAGAAAAAGAAAAATATTTCTGCCAAAGCAATATGAAGAGATGATAAAAGAGGTGTATAAAAAATGCCGAGTCCCTTTTGAGGCTGCAAAAAGGGGAAGAAAAGCCGAAAAACTGCAAAGAGAGTACAACAAAGCTTTCAACATCTGCACTCTTGTCATCGAAGGTGATTTTGAAGATTTCGAGACTGTTTTCAAAAGAGAGTTCGAAAAATCTCTGGCAAAACATCCCGATATGATATATGCGGATATAAACCTGAATAATTGCAAAAATATAGACAAAACCGTTGAAATTCTAAATGATTATGGCTTTTTCTATTCAGGTATTCTCTTTTCGAGGCGAAACGAGAAAGACTATCTTCGCCTCCAGTTCGAAAGCTCCGAAATCATAGAAGAAAAACATTTGGTCTGCTGGTCTGAGTACTGTAAAAATCTGCTTGAATTCGTACTTTGTGACAAAAACAGGGTTCTTGGCACAAGCAAATAAATCCGTTAAATTAAAATTTCTCTATCACTTTTTTGAAAACTCTGTAAAGTTTTTCCACCTCATCAACAGATGTTCTTTCGTTCGGTGCATGAATAGTATCGTTTATTACACCAAATTCCACCGTTTTTACACCAAATTCCCCAAAAAATCTCGCATCGCTTGTTCCTCCGGCGGTTGAGTGTTTCGGAGTCGTTCCTGTAACCTCTTTTATCGACTCATCGATGATTTTTACTATTTTTGAATTGGGATCGGTCAGAAAGGGTTTTGCGCTTTGAGAAATTCTGAGTGTATAGTTCATACCGCTAAAATATCTGTGTACAAAATCTTCCACATCTTTTATGGTAGTTTTCGTTGAGTTTCTTACATTGAACATCATCTTCAACTTTCCGGGCGTCACGTTAGTCACTTCCATACCGGCTCTTATATCGGTTATGACAAATTTACTCGGAGCAAAAAACTCATCCCCTTCGTCAAGATCGGCTCCTGCCATATGAGGAAGCACCTGGGCCACTTTATGTATAGGATTAACAGCTTTTTCCGGATACGCGGCATGTCCCTGTCTGCCTGTTTTTTCTATAACTCCGTTTATAGAGCCTCTTCTACCTATCTTTACCGCATCACCGAAGAGTTTTTCACAGGTGGGCTCAGCCACTACCGCAAAATCAGGCATTAGCCCGATTTTTCTCAACTCTTCAAGTACAATTTTCGTTCCGTATTTTGCATCACCCTCTTCATCGCTTGTAAGAAGCAGAGATAAAATTCCGTTGAAGCTTCCTGTCTCCTTTACAGCCTGGACAAATGCGGCAACACCGCTTTTCATATCCTGCGCACCTCTTGCATATATGTATCCATCTTTTTCTACAGGCTCAAAGGGGTCACTATTCCACCCGTCTCCGGGAGGCACAACGTCAACATGTCCTGCAAAACAGAGATGCTCACCTTCGCCAAATCTCTTGTAAAGAAAAAGATTTTTAACATCGTACTTGTTAACCCATATCGCTTCAAAGTCCGGAAGATAATCTTTGATAAAATCAAGACTCCCAGCATCATGTGGCGTTACAGAGTGAAATTTCAGAAGTTTTTTAAAAAGCTCTATTACATCCATTTTTTCCTCTATTCTTAATTCGTGATTCGTGATTCGTGAATGGTTTTACCCACACTCACACTCACACTCTCTATCTCGGACTCTCATAAAATATATAATTTGTAGAATAATCACTAAACTCAAAATATACTTTCTTCTCGCCTTCATCCACTTTATAGTTGAAGTTTTCATCTAAAAAACCGTAACCGTACCTATAAGGTCTGGGTCTGTTGTCACTTGTACCGTATGCAGTAGAGATTTTGTCAATTTTTATAAATCTTTTTACCAATTTATCTCCTGCATATATATCAAGAACACCGTTTGTACCGGTCCAGTTTTGTACTGCACGTCCAAGTTTATTCTGAACTTCCTGCGTACATCCTCCAAGTAGCAGAAGTGCGGCAACTGAAGCGAGAATTATTCGCATAGAACTCTCCTTGATTTTTTGGTATTATATCAAAAAGGTAAAGGGAGGGCGACATGAGTGGAGGCTGGACTTGTTCCCATATGATTGGAAACTATTGCGAGCTTATCAAAAAAACATGCAATCCGGGAGATAAAGGATGCACACTATATGGAAAAGCTCTCTTCTCAAATCCGGATACTCCTTCAAATGATGCTGTAAAAAGAAGAGAGGAGATTGAAAAAAAAAGAAAAGAGAGAGGCTACTTTTAGACTTTGGATTCAGCTTTTTTTTGATAAAATTTACCCAACTCAAAAGGAGGGGTAATGAGAAAACTGTTTATCACAGCACTTTCAGTATTGACGCTTTTTGGCGCTCAGTTTGCCAAAAATGAAGAGTGTAAAGAGTGCCATCCGCTTATATATCAAGAGTTTGCAACATCTCAGCACGCAAATTCCACAATCTTCAAAGATGAAATTCACGGGGCGATTTGGAATATACATCCCAAAAAGAAAAAAAGTTCTTACAGCTGTGCAAAATGCCACACTCCGGCAGCAAATAATATTAAAGAACTTATATCTGCAGGAAACGGGATAGTTCCCGACCAAAAAAATCCTACCCAAAATGAAGGAATTTCCTGTGCATATTGCCACAGAATTGAATCAATAAAACATGAGTGGAAATCAAACGTAAATATCATCTCCAAAGATGAAAAAAAATATTTCGGAACAAGAAAAGACCATATAAAGTCCCCTTTCCACAAAATAGATACCAGCAATAGAAATTTTCTAGACGGTAACGTCTGTATAGGATGCCATTCACACAAAAAAAATAAAAACGGTTTAAATATCTGCTCTACGAATATTAAAAATGAGATGGACGGTTCAAACTGCATAAGTTGTCATATGCCCAAAATTGGAGGAAGTGTTTCAGTACTAAGAAAAACCAGAACACATACGTTTCACGGTTTTCCCGGAGCACATACACATCAAAGCATGCTCAAAAAGTATGTGGATATAGAGTTTTTAAGAAATATCGAAGATTTTGATATATCTGTCAACAATAAAAGCTCCCATGCTCTTTTCCTGCATCCTTTAAGAGTTGCAAAACTAAAAGTAGAAGTCTTTCGTAACGGGAAAAAAGTGTATGAAGATACAAAAACATTTGCAAGAATAATCGGTGCAAACGGCAAACCAACCCCTCCATGGCTGGCAAAAGAGGTTATCAAAAACAGTATGCCCGGCCCAAATGAAAAAAAAGTTTTCAAACACAATTTCAAACTGGAAAAAGGTGATAAAATAAAAGCAGTTTTAGGATATTACCTGGTTAATCCCAAAATGATTAACAAACTTGGACTCCAAAACAGCGAGATAGCAAAAAGATTTTTCATACTTACACAAAAACAGTTCAAAATATAATCCCGAATCTCTGCCAATCTTATGGCAGAGATTTTTTCCTCAAAATAAAATAGAGTATCGTTGCAAAAATAGCCCCCAATCCGTCAAGCAGCATATCCTTCTGAGCATCCCAGATATCTCCTTGAGCACTTACATAATCTATCCCTGCCTCCGGGTTAAAAAAAACAACTGCTATCCATTCTATTATTTCATAAACGCTTGCAACGGTAAATATTGAAAATATGGGGAAAAGAAAGAGTATTATTTTTGAATTGACCAGCTTTTTTCTATCCAGAAGTTCGGCAATTGCATAGGCATAAAATCCCACCGTAAAATGGGCAACTCTGTCATAGTTGTTGCGTTCCCAGCCAAAAAAATCGTTCACAAAATCAAAAGGTACCCTCGCGAAAGTATAATGCCCTCCAATCGTATGCATATAGACCCATATACTCATCAAAAAATAGGCCGTATTGCTGAATCTGAATCTTTTATATGTTAAAACCAGAGGAATAACTACCAAAAGTACTGTTACATTTTCAGCAATCCAAACCTGTAGGTTATAAGGCTCTATTGCAAAATAGAAAAATAGTATAAGATATATCACAAACAGTATGTGAGGAAAAAACTCTTTTAAAAATCTCATGTCAGAACCTCTTTCAAATGGCAAATTTCGGCATTTTCCGTTTTTTCTATATAATTTAGAAATTTTTTATAAACCTCGTGATGATTTAAAGTCTCGGCATTCCCTATACAGATAAGCTTTCTTTTTGCTCTGGTGATTGCAACGTTTAACCTTCTGATATCCTTTAAAAAACCTATCTTTCCTTCTTTGTTGGAGCGAACAAATGAAATGATGATCGCCTCCTTTTCCCTCCCCTGAAAACCGTCGACGCTTTTAACTTCCGTTTTTATCTCACGCTCTCTTAAAAGCTGTTTTATTCTCTTGACCTGACTGAGATAAGGAGATATTACACCGATTTGTGTCTCATCGAGTCCCATATCGATAAGCTCTTCGACAAGTTTTGAAGCAATCAAAGCTTCAGTTTTGTTTTCATAGCTTGTCGAACGCTCAGGCAAAGACTCTAAAGCATCCATTTTGGATGTATCAACAAAGACAAGAGGAAGAGAAGGATCGAGAATATCTTTGAAAATTTCGGCCTCTTTGAGTTTGAAATCTTCCAACGTATGCTTTTTTACACTCTCATCCGCTATAAGTTTTCCCTCATAAAATTCTATGTTGGAAAAACCCATGATGTTTTCATGCATTCTGTATTGGACCCTTAACATCTTTGAAAATTCCCCTCTTTGTTCCATCATCATTTCAAAAAGGGATTTCTCCAGTTTTGACGCATTTTTGCTTACTACAGTAGGAGGAAGCTGTTTGTGATCACCTGCTATAACAAACTTTTTGGCATGCATAAGAGGAATAAGCGTTGAAGGTATTATCTGCTGGCTTCCTTCGTCTACAACAGCTATATCGAAAACGAACTCATTCAAAACCTGTGATTTTACCATCGAATTTGTAGAGAGAACCACATCCGCTTCTTTTATAATATTTGCATATATCTTCTCTTCATCTGCTCTCAGAGATTCCACCAGAGAATCAATCTTTCTGTCCATCTTTATCCATTTCGCCATGGAAGCCAGTGTTTTTGCCGAAACTCCCCTCATCGACTTGCCTCTTGCAGCAAGAGTTATGATCCTGTCATGTCCCAGACCCCTTGCCCTAGACTGTGTAGGCTTACTGAACTCCTCTCTTCTTTTGGCAAGCAGTGCAACCTCTTCCCATCCTTTTTTCAAAGCAACGGCCTCAAGCCTCTTTTCATATATCGCATGAATCGAAAACTCTTCGAGTTCTTCAAGTATTCTTGCCGGATGTCCAACCCTTACCACGTTAATATCGTACTTTGAGAGGCGCTCCAGCATATTGTCAACAGCTGTATTGGAATCGGCCGTTGCCAAGATTTTCTTTCCGTTTTTTATCTCCTGGATTATATACTCTATGAGAGTGCTTGTCTTCCCGGTACCTGGAGGCCCGTGTATGAGAAATATATCTTCGCTTCCCAGAGCATTTGAAAGGGCATCTCTTTGGCTATCGTTCAATTTTTCGTTTACGGGCTTAAAGGATTTTGCTTTTGGCGGTTTCGGATTCTCAAGTCCCAAAATGATATTTCTAAGTTCTCTTTTTCTGCCCTTCGCGTCTCTTAACTCTTCTAAATTTTCCTCCATCCTTTTAAATGTAACATCATTTATATATAGGTCTATTCTTATTCCGCCGCTGTAAACCCATTTTGGCGGCATATTTTCAAAAGCAACCGTAATAAAATGGCTTTTTACCTCCGAAACGGTCCCCGTAAGATCACTCTTGAGAGGTTCTCCTCTGCTTATAAGTACAATGTCTCCGGAACTTATCTCTGTTTCGATCTCTTTGCTTCTTCCAAACTTTACAAAATAGAGATTGAATTTAGGAGGCGCTTTGAACCCTTTGAGATCAAGTATCGCTCTGCCGAAAATCTCCCTTTCAAATCCGCTGAAACTTCTTATCTCATTTATCTGAGCTTCAATTTCGGCAATTCTTTCAACTTCTATAAGATTTTTATACTCTTCGACAAAATCGTGTACAGCTATTATCTCTTTTTCCAAAATAGTGGATGGAACATAATTTTTGGGAGGTTTCGTTTTAACTCTTTTTTTCAGAAAAATCAGTACATATCCGTTTGCTTCGTATCTCTTTTTGATATCGGATTTTTTGATTTTAAGTTTTTTCAGCTGTTTATGAAGTTCTCTTTCATCTTCTGTCTTTGGCAGAATTATCGGCAGTTGTTTAATGTCAAATCCTTTTTGTTACAATACTTGTATAACTGTTATATTATACCAAAGGTGAGATATGGGTAAAAATATATTTATTCTGGCTTTGGAAGATTTTTTGAGTACTAAATTTCTTGCTCTTACAACCGTTCCTTTTTTCGCTACTTTGATCATCGCTTTTGTCCTGCTTTTTCAGATTTCCGGAGAATTTTTCGATCTTTTAAACAGTGCGGTTACGAACCCCGATGCGGCGGCGGTGCAAGGAAACGAACTTGCCGAATTTTTAAAAGAGTATCCTTTTCTCTCCGTAATATTCGGAAGTTTTATATTCAAAGCGATAGCCGGAACATTTTTCTATATCATAGGAGGAGGACTTGCAATAATGTTTTCTACAATAGTTGCGGTTATCGTCATAGGATTTTTCACTTCATACATAGTGGCTGAAATACACAAAAGACACTATCGCTCTATCGATATCTCATCCGGGTATGATATATTCTCTTATATATGGTTCGTACTTAAGAGCTTGGCGCTTTTTATGCTTTTTTTTATTGTGACTCTACCTTTTTACTTTATTCCGGTTATAAATCTGGTAGCAATAAATGCACCCTTTTATTTCCTCTTCTCAAGGCTTCTTGCCGTTGATGTAGCAGGAGAGATATTTGCCCCAAAAGAGTTTGAACAGATTTTGAGAGAAAACAGAAAAGAGGTGGGAATAACAACACTCATACTCTATCTTATCTCTCTTCTTCCCTTTGCCGGTATGCTTCTTCAGGTATATTTCGTATCAGTCCTGACCCATCTTTTTTTCAATATAAAAAAAGAGCGTATTTCGAAAAAAAGTTCTCCAAAAGAGATATATGAGGCAGAAATTGTTGAATAGTGTTAGTGAGAGTGAGAGTGTGAGTGTGAGTGTGGGTGTGGGTGTGGGTGTGAAATGAAACCAATCACGAATCACGAATTGGGTTGGACTCATCACTTTTGCTGTTTTTTCAAAAGCATAACCCTGTATATAATGAAAGATACCGTTATTATGGCATATACAAAAACTATTTTGTAAAGAGTTTGCGGTTCGTTTTTTGCAAGATAATCTATCATCAGATAGAGTGTAGCTAACATTAAAAGAATAGAGAGAATAATGACAAAAAGAGAAGAGTTGGTCTCTTTGTACAGTTTAAGATTGGCAATTGTGACAAAAAATGAAACAAGCAGAAAAGTCATACTCGAAAAACTGATAATCGCATCCAGTTTTCCAAAAAGAACAAACAGCGCAGCCGCCATATACATAAAAAAGAGAGCATTTTTAGGTATGAAACTACCGTTCATCTTTGAAAAAACTCTTGGAAAAACCCCATCTTTGGCGATATCTGCCATCATTCTGCTCGCCCCGAAAAATGTACCGTTTATAGCCGAACTTGTAGCAAAAAGCGCAGCCAGACTTGCCGCTATAAAACCGTACTTTCCGAAAGCCGGTTTAAGAGCTTCGGCTACAGCATACTCTTCAGCCTTCAAAATCTCCTCCGGGGTAAGTATCCCTGTAACGGCAATTGCAAGTATCACATATGTCAATGTTACGATAAAAACCGATATATAGATACTTCTTGGGATATTTTTTTCGGGATTTTTTGTCTCTTCGACAGAGTTTGTAACAAGCTGAAAACCCTCGAATGCCACAAAAACAATGGCTCCACTCAAGAATACAGCCGCAACGCCTTTATCAAAAAGAGGGGTGAAATGATCAGGCTTTATAAAATACAGACCTGCTATGCCCATACCAAGCAATACCAAAAGTTTCAGATATACAAGCAGATCCTCACTTCTTCCCGTGGTCTTTACACCCATAAGATTTATGAAAAGAAAAACCGTAAGTATCAGAAAACCGAAAACATCTTTCGCCAATATGCTATTTTCAAACCCAAACATTGCGGAAGCATAGGAGCCGAAAGTATAGGCATAGAGTGCCAGTGTACCTATATATCCTACTATAACGCTCCATCCTACGAATGCGGCAATGTAACTCTTTTTTGGAAAGGCTCTTTTAAGGTATGTATAGCTTGCACCATCTTTTTTATAGGCAACTGCAAGTTTGGCGTAGTTATAACCGGCAAAAAGAGCGATTATACCGCCAAGCACAAAAACCAAAAATGTAGCGTGCCCGGAAATCTGATCGGCCATTCCAAGAACAGAAAATATTCCTCCGCCTATCATCGAACCGATAGCTATGGCAACAAGCTCTTTCAGTCCGAGTTTTTCACTTTCGGGTATCTTTTTTTCACTATTTTTATACATATATTCCCTCATAATTCGACTATCGTCGCACCGTGTCCGCCCATATGAGGAGGTGCATCAGTGTAGCTTTTGACTTTCGGATGGTTTTTGAGAAATTCTCTTATAGCGCGTGCCAGTTTGCCGCTGCCTATACCGTGATATATAAGTACTTCGTCAAAACCGGCTATCAGAGCATCGGATATAAATTTATCTGTTTTTTCTATAGCTTCTTCTGCCCGAAGTCCATGCAGATCCAGCGTCATACCCAGTTTTTTGGGTCTGCTGACTTTTACAACACTCTCTTTTTTCTTTTTTTGCGGCACTCTTGCTCTTTTGAGTTCATTTAGAGGAACCCTGAGTCTCATTCCGTCACACTCTATAAAAGCCTCTTTTCCTTTTATGGAGATTATCGTTCCAAGATTTTTTCTGTATCTGACACTGTCACCCGCTTTTAACGGCTCGATTGGCTCTTTCTCTTTTATTTTTACACTTTTCGCTTTTTTGTGTGCGATATTCAAAAACTTATGCGCCTCTTTGGTCTCTTTTGCTTTTATAGCTTTTTTTGCCTCTTCTATAGCTTCTGTAAAGCTTTTTTGCAATCTCTCTTTTTCAGACTTAATTTCCATAAAAAGAGAATGTCTCTCATCTTCAAGCAAAGAACGAAGACGTCTGACCTGTTCATGTTCACTCTCAAGCTCTTTTTGTCTGGCTCTGAGTTCTCGTTCAAGTTCGCTCCCCCGTTCAATCAGTTCGCTCAGTTTTGCCTGATCTTCACCATACTCTTCTATGGCTCTTTTGACTATGTTTATAGGGATACCATACCTCTTTGCAGTTTCAAAAGCATAGCTTTTCCCGATAATTCCCTGCAAAAACGTATATGTGGGCTCCGATTTTTTCTCATCATACAAAGCAGCGACAAGCTCCACTTCATCATGGCTCGCCATAAGAGCCGCAAGTCTTTTGTGATGGGTAGTTACAGCTATTTTAATGTCCCTTTTCATAAGCTCTTCCAAAATAACTTTAAAAAGGCTTGCCGCTTCGTCGCTGTCCGTTCCAAGTTCTATCTCGTCAACTCCCACAAGTACGTTTGATTTTGAAAAGAGTTTCGAAAACGCAAGCATTCTGCCGGCAAAAGTCGATATATCGTTTTTTACGTTCTGTGGATCTTCTATTATAGGTATTATCTCTTTGAAACGTCCTATATGCGATTTTCTTGCATCAAGTTTGAAAGGAATAAGATATTTCGCCAAAAAGGCAGCTGAAAGAATCGATTTTAAAAGCATAGTTTTTCCGCCGGCGTTTACACCCGTTATGATAAGAACTTTTTTGCTAAAATCCACACTGACCGGTTTTGGATTGGAAATTGCCGGATGAACAAAGTCTTTAAGAATGATTTTGTCATCGTTTTTGGGTACTATCATATCAAGATTTTTTGCTTTGGCAAAGGCGATTCTTGCCTGATAGTGATCAAACCTGTCAAATGCTCTGTTGACAAATGCAAGAAATTTTATATTTTTAAGAAAAATAGAACTGATATTTTTTGAGTATTCGTAAAATATCTCCTCCATTCGGCTGAGTATCCCTGCCTCTTTATCTTTAAGCTCTCTTAGCACTTCGGGTACCACATAGAAAAAGCCGCTGCTAGACCTCCCTACAATGGAAGCTTTCAAAACATGATTGAACCCGCCTCTTACAAGAAGAGCCTCTTCGCCGCTCAGGTAGTGTATCTGTCTGTCGACAAGATAGTTTTGAAGCTTTGATGAGTTCAGAAGCGATCGGAGTTTCTGTCTAATCGAATCTTTATTATCTTTCAGCGCTCTGGCAAGGCTTTGTAGCCTCTCATCCACATCATCTTTTATTTTTCCGTTTTTGTCAAAATAGTCTTCGATATCTTTTATGCTTTGAGGTATCTCTATCTGGTCTATCCACTCTTTGACCATACCCTCAAACCTGAGCTTTTTGAGATAGAGGAAATATCTGATTATTTTTACAAATTCAAATATCTCATCAAGCCCAAGAATACCCTGTTTTTTGAGATGAACTATCTGAGTATCGAGATTTTTTACCTTTGGCGGAGGATTGAAACTGTAGTTTTCAAGCTCTTTTATAAATTTGTAGTGAAGATTTATATCCCCTTCCATAAAAAGAGGTTTCTCTCTTGCCAAAAATGAGTTGAACTCATCCAGAAACTGTGTTAAATCAAGACTTTTCGCTAAATCCAATCATTCCCCCGCTTTACACTTATCCAAAGGCACTACAAGCCCCGCATATTCACTTTCCTCTTTTCCTACAAAAACCATCGTACCGCTTACATAGTTAAACTTATCTTTGGAGACAACCGTATCGCCGCATCTTATCTCTTTGCCGTGTTCGTAATCAAAGAGTATCTTTTTGTGTCTTTCTCGTGCATCTTCCTGATATGAGTTGTAAAAATATATCATTCCCCATCCTGTGAGCGCCGCAGCAAGAATGACAATTTTAAACTTTTTACCCATATCCGTATAAAGAATAAAAACAATCCCTATCAGTGTAACTACAAGCAGCAAAATTATCGCTATGTATAAAAACGCCACTACAGATCACCTCTAAGCTGATAAGTAATATCTCCCGCACCGAACCCTACAATCATGCCGTTTTCAAAACTATCAACCTCTTTACCGTTTTTCATCGCCACAAGCCTGGAACCTTTTTTAACTATCCTGTCTGCAAAAAGAGGTTTGTATCTTGAGAAATATTTCTGAAAATCTATATCCACCCTCTCTTCTCCCGCAGCCCATACAGGAAGAATCACCAGTTTTGAACTCCCTTTGAAACACTCTATGAATCTCTCAAGATTTTCGATAGTGCGGCTGTATTTGTGCGGCTGCCAGATAACAACTATATCATCAAACCCTTTCAGTTTGGCAAACTGGCGCAGCGAATCTAAAGTCGCTTCTATTTCGGTAGGATGGTGTGCATAGTCGTCTATTACTATTTTATCACTCTCTTTTTGTATTATGTCGAATCTCTTTTTGATACCTCTGTATTTTTTGAGATTCTCTTTTATCTCGTCAAGTCCCAGTTCGTTCATGGCCGCAAGTATTGCCAAAGATGCATCAAGAGCGATATGCTCTCCAAATCCCCACACTTCAAACTCGCCAAAATCTCTCAAAACAAACCTTGTATATGGCTCATCATCAATCAGAACAAACTCAACATTTTTGATATCCTGCGAAGGATAGAGTCTGATGGCTTCCATATCGAGTGTTTTCAAAAAAGAGTCTTCCGCATTTATAACTCTTATTTTAGCTTTTTTCAGAAACTCCCTGTATGTATCGTAAAAAAGATCCAGATCGTGCTTGTAAAACTCCATATGCTCTGGCTCAGCGTTTGTTACTATAGCGCAATAGGGATTTGAGTTTAGAAAACTCGCATCGCTTTCGTCCGCTTCAAACACTACAAGCTCACTGTTTTTGTATCTTACATTTGATTTGAACTCTTTTGATTCGGCTCCTATTATTGCCGAGGCATCCTGCATAATAGATGAAAGTATCGCTGTTGTTGTGCTTTTTCCATGGGCTCCGCATACAGAGTATACCTTTTTGCCGCCAAGGACCAGCGGTAAAGCCTCTCTTCTGCAAAGAGTCTTTATACCTCTTTTTCTGGCTGCCTTAAGCTCAATATTTGAAGGTTTTACTGCAGCGGAATATACAACGATATCTTTGTCTTCGATATTTTCCTCTTTATGAGGAATATCCACTTTTATATCAAATTTTTTCAAGGTATTTATAATACTGCCGGCAAACATATCCGAACCGCTTACTTCATAACCTTCAAATTTTAAAAACTGTGCAAGGCCCGAAAGACCGATACCACCGATACCTATAAAATGTATTTTCATCTGCCTTCCCCGGATGCAAGTTTCTTAAGATTTTCAAGTTCTTTTTCTATGGCATCTCTGTTTTTTTCCATAAAATCTTCAGCCTCTTCGGTAAATACGGTAAAAAAGAAACTGTTCTCGTCAAGCTTTGAATGGTCTACAAATTTTTGCAAAAAGGCATTCAAATCAACTGAAGCAGCCGCAGCAGCTGTATGCAAAAGCATCGCTTTTTTGAAATCCTCATCATCGGTGACAAGCGAAAGTATCAAAAACAGCTCCTTGGCTCCTTTGAAATCGCCTTCGTCATACCTCTCCAAAGCGTGCTCATATATGGCTCTAACAGTATAAAGCTCCTCTTCTTTGGAGAGATCAAAATGTCTGAAAGAGGTGAGATACTCCGCAAGAGCATCAAAAGCGGTTTCAAGTATTTTGGAATAGAGTCTGT
This sequence comes from Nitrosophilus alvini, assembly GCF_015100395.1. Lineage (NCBI taxonomy): Bacteria > Pseudomonadati > Campylobacterota > Epsilonproteobacteria > Nautiliales > Nitratiruptoraceae > Nitrosophilus > Nitrosophilus alvini. Next base: position 1,291,189 of record NZ_AP022847.1, read on the forward strand.
CAATCCTATCAGCCTCCATATCGAGAGCCAACAGGGTATCAAGCACATCATACATCAGCGAAATTTTCCCGCTTTTTAGCGCCTCTTCCTCTTTTTTTTCAAGTTCTTTCAAAAACTCTTTGTCTATTTTCAGTTTTGCCAGATTTTTATCTTCCATTCCCTATCCTAAAACTTTTTTTATTCTTTTCAGTGCTTCTTCACATCTTTTTTCATCGTATACAAGGGCTATACGCACATATCCTCTGCCTGCGCCTTCACGTCCTAAAAAACTTCCCGGCAGCACTTTTACATTATACTCTTTATATGCCCTTTTGGTAAATTCAAGCTCATCTCCCACTTCCAGCCAGATATAAAATGTTGCTTCCGGCTCTTTTACTCCCAAAATTTTTGAAGCAAGTTCAAAGTTTTTTTTGTATCGGCCTCTAGCCTCTATCACATGCACATCATCATCCCACGCCTCTGCCGCAGCGTACTGCAAAGGAAGAGGAATCGCACATCCGGCATATGTTCTATACTGCAAATAACCTCTGAGTATCTCTTTGTCACCTGCTATAAAACCACTTCTAAGACCCGGAGCTGAACTTCTTTTGGATATGGAGTTTACCACAAGAATGTTTTTAAACTCTCTGTTTCCTACAAGCTCGCTTGCCTCAAGCAAAGAAGAGGGAGCGCTATGCGTATAAAGTTCACTGTAGCATTCATCGTTAAGCAGAACAAAATCGTACTCGAGTGCCGCTTCAACCCATAAGGCAAGTTCCTCTTTATTCATAACACCGGCAGTCGGATTGTTTGGAAAATTCAAAATTACCAGGTCGCTCTCTTTTATCTCATCATCTATTACAGCTTTAAAGCCGTTCTCTTTTGTGAGATTTATATACTTTACTTTCGCTCTTGAGGCTATGGCCGCACCTTCGTATATCTGATAAAAAGGGTTGGTAAATGCCATTTTGGGCTCTTTTTTGTCAAACAAAAGATACTGGGGAAAATTGAACAGTACCTCTCTTGTTCCAAATGTGGGAATTATCTGCGAATTATCCAGTTTTACACCAAATCTTCTCTCCACAAATCCCAAAATAGCTTGCCTGAGTCTCTCTTCACCTGCAGTTTTCGGATATTTGTTCAGCATTGGAGCAGTGAGCCTGAATTCATCAAGTATAAACCTGGGCGTTTCAAACTGCGGTTCGCCTATGGTCAGGACAAGAGGCTCAAAATCGGAATTTGGCTCTATCTCTTTGAGGAGATTGTTAAGTTTTTCAAAGGGATAACTTTCAAATTTCATTACTCTCCCTGCTCAAAGACTATTTTTATATTTTTCTCGGAAGTTCCTCTCAAAACAGTAACTTCCGCCTCGTTTTCTACAAAAACAAGCTCCGCTTTCAAATCGAATATAGACTCTACCCTTTCACCGTTTAAAGCCACTATCCTGTCGCCTTTTTTGATACCCGCTTTTGCGGCAGGAGATTTTTCCACCAGTTTTACAACTGTCAAGTCATCGTCACCTTCCAGGTAGACACCAATTTTTTTGGTTTTGGGTGTATCGATTTTTTCGGGATAAAGCAGATAGTCGGCTATGCCCGGTTTTGGTTTCATCGAATTTATAACTATTTTATAGTCGGTGATACCTCTTCGTTTTATACGGTCAGGGATTCCGTATCCGAACATTACATGACCGTTGCCTGCCAAAACCGCCATTTTAAACTCCGGATTGTTATGAAGAAATCTGGCAACATTTTTGGCCATTGTCTCATCCCAAAGAAGCTGTGCATTATAAAACTCGTCAAAATTTTTGAAACTTTCTGCCTGATGTCCTGAAAATATTCTCTTCAGTTCTTCTTTATACTCCCTGTTTCCAAAGTCTATAGATTTCGGAACCTTCGCTCTTTCCTCTTTGCTTAAAGAGTCAATACCCTCTCTTACGACTTTTTTTGTGATTTCTCTTTCGATATTGAGAGCGACTATAGGTATCTTATGCTTTTTGGCAAAAAGAATTATCGGTCTGTACAGATTGTAATCATACTTCCATCTTTTGAAATACTCAGTCTTTTTAAGCATCTCTTTTTCGCTTATCCTGCCCTCTATAAACTCGTCCAGATACTTTTGGAAAGGCTCTTGGAACATCTCCATTCCAATTGCAAGTTTAGGGTCTTTTTCAAACATAGCTTTTATTATTTTCAGCTGATTGAGATGATTTGAAAACTCCGTATGCTGCTCGCCTATAAAGACTACTTTTCTGTTTATGATATCTGGATATATATCCTGGAGCTTTTGCATATGGGGCTTCAATGCGTATGAGCCGCTTTTTACCTTGAATACTGCCCCGTTTTGGGAAGGTTTTGTCTCTTTTTTTACTATTTTGCCCTTTTCAAATACAACGGTTGAATATTTTCCAAGATGTCTCAGTTTATAAAAAATAGCCTTGGAAAGAGTGACAGCATCAAATACCGCAACAACATTTCTATCGTTGAAAGGATTTTTGAAAACTTCTATTTTTGTATCACCTTCCATTTTGAAAGGAAGGGCAATCTGTTTCAAAAAGGAGTTGTCTGAGCCAAGGATAAGGATATTTCCGTTTTTAACTTCGTCAAATCTCAGCTCGTCGGCATATCTGAAATTTTTGAAAACTTTTGCCATTTTTGAGAATTTCTCTTCATCTTTCCTGTCAATAACTGCGATCACATTTCCCTGAAGAATTTTTGATATTACGGGAGGTATCTCTTTTGGCTGAAGCCTTCTGAATATTTCATATCTGTCATCGACCACTATTTTCTTAGGTTCGATATCGAGATCTAGTTTCTGTCTTTTTTTTGTAAGGTCGATTTTTGTCGAAAGGCATTCATCCTCAGAGCAGATTTTCAAAGGAAGAAACTTTATCATAGAGTTGCTTGTTATATCAAATTCAAGTCTGTATTTTTCATCAACAAAACTCAGTTTGATATTGTCTATATTAAAATCGAATGCACCTTTTTTGTAGACCCAGGTTTTAAAAAAACCAAGAAGCTTTTTCCCTGATGTCTCTTCAAAAATCTCTCTTAGATTTTTATAGCTTGCGGTTTTGAAAGGATACTCCTGGAGCAGTTTTTTTACTCCTCTCTCAAATGCATCCTTTCCAATCTTTTTTTCTAGCATATAGAAAAAATATGCGGCTTTTCCATAGCCTATGGCATTTTTGCTCTCTTTTGTTTTGTATTCGAACTCAATAAGAGCTATCTCGTTTGAAGAGTTTACATATGAATCATACTTTATCAAAAGGTCTTTTCTGTACTCAATAGCTCTGTTTTGCCTTACCGCATACAGATAATCGGAATAAAAAGTGGTAAGCCCCTCGACCCAGTTTCCTCTGTACGGGGCATATACATAGTTGCCAAACCACTGATGGACTATTTCATGCCCCAGTGAGTTGTCCAAAACAAAATCTTTGTCTATTATCTGTTTTCCTATAAGTGTATATGTGGGCATGGAATATCCGGCGGGAAATGGTACTTCTACAATCAAAAATCTTTTAAAAGGCAGAAAACCGAACATGTTCTTATACATATTGAAATAAAAATCGCTTTTTTCAAGGTACTTTTCCGCAAGATGTGAGTCGGAGGGATACAGATATGCAGAAATTTCGATCCCGTTTTCAAAATCTGCAGAGCTTGGTACGTATCTGTCCGATGATATTAGATGAACGGAATCCAAAGGATGATCAAATCTGAAGATATAACCGTTTTTTCTCTTTTCCACATCAGTAGCCTCTACGACTGTTTTAAGCCTCCTATTTGAGACAAACGTCTCATAACTGCACATCTCATCAATTACCGGATACCATCCTTCAAGCAAAACAGCAGTATTATCAAACGATTTAAATCCGTAGACAAATTTTATCTCCACAGGTCTGCCGGAATCATCTTTTATAAGATACGGACTGCCCTCTTTTATGACCATTTTCGCATTTTTTATATCCGTAATATTTGCATTAGTGTCTAAAAGTCTTATATGTTTTTTATCAGTCTGGATTTTAGAAATGCCTCTAAGCTCATTTTTTTCCATATCAAGGTCGATATTAAGATTGTAGTTGCACTCATTTGCAAAAAGCAGGGATAAAAAAAGAGCCGATGCAGTCAATATCTTTTTCATAAATTTCCCTCTTCTATTTTGACATCTGGAATTTCTGCATTACCAATTCGCCGGCCTGATTAAAATAGAGATAGTAGAGCAGATCTTTTTGTACATCAAGTCCCGCAAGATATCTTAGTGCCAGGTTTGCTTCCAAAGAGGCTATAAACATGACTATAGGAGCCGCAATACCAGCCGGCTGTCTCGGCATCACTTTGAAAGCACCAAAACTGCTTTTGTCGAAAAAGCATACCTGTCCGTTAAACTCCTCTACTGCCCCATATATCCACGGAACTCCCACCTCTTTTGAAAATTCGTCTATTTTTGCCCGACTCGGAAGATTATCTGTAGCATCTATTATAAGATCATACTTGATATCTCTTTTTTTAAACTCGTCAAAACTCTCCGTAAAAGCTTTGGCTTTTACATATGGAGATCTGTCCATAAGAAGTTTGGCTACTACTTCAGCTTTGTATTTGTCTTCATCTTCAACTTTGAAAGCTATCTGTCTATGGATATTATGAACCGACACCTTATCGAAATCCACAAGATATATCTCACCTATACCGCTGGAGCCCAAAGCGATTGCAACTGAACTTCCAAGTCCTCCGCAACCGATAATAGCAACTTTTTTATCTACAAGACTCATTTGGGTCTCTTCGCCCCAAAGCTGAATCTGTCTTTTAAAATACTCTTTCATAGCACCTTCCTTTTTTGAAGACTGTTTTTAAATCCCCACGCTCTTCTCATCTCCTTTGAAAGCTCTTTACTGACGCTACAGATCAAAAGTTCCTCTTTATCCGATAATATTGCCTCTATTTTACCATAAGGGTTGACACAGAAACTCTCACCGTAAAAGTTCCACTTCACTCCTTCGTGTATATACTCTCCAATTCTGTTTGCTCTGAGTATATATGTAGAACCCAAAAATGCTCTTGTCTTTATTATCTCCATCCATCTCTCATTTGAATCAAACGTCGAGACCGTAGGCAACAGAACAACATCTACATTTTTTTTCATAAAGATATCCCAGAAAATATTGAAATGGAGCTCATATCCGGCCAAGACACCGAATTTTACTCCGTCTATAACAAAAACAGGCGGCGCCGTCACCTCTTTAATCTCGTTTGCAAAAAACTTCTCTTCATTCCAGTGTTTGTAGTCTATTAGAAACTGCTGCTGATAATAGTGTGTCTTAGAGGGAGAAAATATAGCTATACTTTTGTAGGGTTTTTCTTTGGATACGGTCACTATAGGGGCCACAATAGTAATGCCGTATGTTTTGGCAAGTGATTTGAGCGTCTTTGTCTGATGGGAAGACTGCTCTTTTATCATAGAGATTGGGGTGGATTCAAGCTCTTTAAAAAATCTGTTCAGTACATATTCGCCCAGCAAAAGAACTCTTACATTTTTTGAACGGCATATTCTAAGATAATAATCAAGCTTATTTGGACTCATTCCTAAAGAAGAGAGTTGAAGTGCCGCTATGTTCATTGTTCATTCTCGTCTTTTTCTATTTCGATTATTTCGGTTTTTGCCTTTTCCAAAAGCTCTTCAGCTTCTCGTATGGCTTTTATCCCCTCTTTATAAAGCTTTACACTCTCTTCAAGAGTAATTTCGGGATTCATAAGGCGATTTAGTATCTCTTTTGCAAACTCTATCTTCTCTTCGAAACTTTTTTTCTCCATCTATCTTTTGTCCTCCAGAATTTCGCTTATATAATCGCCGAATTTTTCCACCTCAACCAAAAAAGCATCATGCCCGTAATCACTTTTTACTTCGTAATATTCGGCGAGTTCACCTTTGCCAATGGAATTCATAGCGTCTTTTATCTCCCTCATCTCTTCAGGAAGAAAAAGGACATCTTTTTCAAAACCTATTAGATAGAGTTTTGATTTTACATTTTCCAAAGCCTCTTGTAACGAATCATATCCTCTTGAGAGGTCAAAAATATTTATAGCTTTTGTAATATACAGATAACTAAGGGGATCAAACCATTTTGAAAAATTGTACCCGTTATATTCAAGATATCTCTCTACCTGAAACCTTCCGAAAAGTTCGAAAAGACCTTCATTTTCCACATATTCTCTACCAAACTTTCTATCCATGGAATAGTGCGAAAGGAAACTTATGTGTCCGGCCATTCTGCCTATAGCTAGACCGCTGAGTCCTGTTTCTCTCAAAATCTCAGGATCATAGTACCCGTTTCTGAATGCCGGATCTTTGAGTATGGCTTCCTGTGCGACTTTGTTAAATGCTATAACCCAAGGCTTTGTGGCGTGTGTAGCCGCAAGAGATATGATCTTTTTCGCAAAATTGGGAAACAAAACTCCGAAACTCAGAGCCTGCATTCCACCCATTGAGCCACCTATTACCGCATACGCTTTATCAATACCAAGGCGGCTGAACAAAATTTTCTGGGCTTTGACCATATCCTTAATTGTAATTACAGGGAATTTAAACCTGAAAGGCTCTCCACCCTGATATCTCGGAGACATAGGACCGGTTGAACCGAAACAGCTTCCTATTACATTTGTACAGATAACAAAATATTTCGATGTGTCTACAGGTTTGCCGTCACCAATAAGATTGTCCCACCAGCCCGCTTTTCTATCGCCCTCGTATCTTCCTGCAGCATGATGAGAACCGCTCAGAGCATGGCACACGACTACAACATTATCTTTTTTCTCGTTTAGTTCGCCGTATGTCTCAAAAACAATTTCATACGGTTCGAGTATTCTTCCGCTCTCAAGATAGAGAGGATTTGTAAATTTTATCTTTTTTGTGGTTATTTCCAACTATTCGCCTTTTGGATTTATACCCTATAAAAATATGTTTAAAAATTCTTTAATAATTATTACATTTTTTTATAAATTTGAGATTAAAATGAAAGTCTTGCTTTATCTAAAAGAGGCATCGCCTCTTTTTTAAACATGGTAGTTCGGAGCCTCTTTCGTAATTGTAACATCATGAACATGTGACTCTTTCAAACCGGCTTGAGTAATCTCCACAAACTCTGCTCTTTCGTGAAAAGCAGCGATATCTTTTGCACCCACATATCCCATAGAAGATCTAAGACCACCTATCAACTGATGTACGACATTTGATATTTTGCCCCTGTATGGAACCATTCCCTCAATACCTTCCGGAACAAGTTTATCGGCAGCAGTTCCTTCCTGAAAATATCTATCGGTACTTCCTTTTGTCATAGCGCCGATACTTCCCATGCCTCTATATGTTTTATACTGGCGTCCCTGATACATAACAACTTCGCCGGGACTCTCTTCCGTACCTGCGAGAAGACTTCCTATCATTACACAACTTGCACCGACCGCAAGAGCTTTTGCAACGTCGCCGGAATACTTTATACCTCCGTCTGCGATAACAGGCACATCAAACTCTTTTGCCGCCTGTGCGCACTCGTCTATGGCACTTATCTGCGGAACACCCACACCGGCAACGATTCTTGTTGTACATATACTTCCGGGACCTATCCCTACCTTTACACCGTCCGCACCTGCCTTGCAAAGGTCTATAGTTGCTTCTGCTGTAGCAACATTTCCGGCTATCACATCTATAGCAAGTTCAGCTTTTATCATTTTAAGAGTATCTATGATTCCCTGGGAATGTCCATGAGCAGAATCAAGAACAAGGACATCGACTCCGGCTTCCACAAGAGCTTTTGCTCTGTCAAGCTGGTTTACTCCTATAGCGGCACCTACTCTTAGCCTTCCATATCCGTCTTTGTTGGCATTTGGATACTCGATCCTCTTTTTTATATCTTTAATAGTGATAAGACCCTTTAGATATCCTTCATCATCAATAATAGGAAGCTTTTCTATTTTATGCTTATGCATGATTTCCGCCGCTTCTTCCAGAGTTGTTCCCTGCTTGGCAGTCACAAGAGGCATTTTTGTCATAACCTCTTCCACTTTTTTGTTCATATCGGTTTCAAATCTCATATCTCTGTTTGTCAGTATTCCAAGAAGTTTCTTATGCTCATCAACCACAGGAACTCCCGAAATTTTATACTCACTCATAAGCCTGTCCGCATCTTTGAGAGTAGCTCCGGGATGAACGAAAATAGGGTCTATTATGATACCGCTCTCACTTTTTTTTACTCTTTTTATCTCCATAACCTGAGAATCTATATCCATGTTTTTATGGATTATTCCTATCCCTCCTAAACGTGCCATTGCGATAGCTGCTCTATACTCCGTTACTGTATCCATCGCAGCGGAAATAAGAGGCATATTGAGAGTGATATTTTTTGTAAGCCTCGTACTTATATCTACCTCCTTGGGAAGTACGTTAGAATGTTTAGGCACAAGCAATACATCTTCAAATGTCAATGCTCTTTTTCTTATCTTCATATTTTCTCCTGTGACTGGTGATTCATAATTCGCAATTCGTGATTCGTGATTGGTGGTTAGTGATTGGTTTTACCCACACCCACACTCACACTAACTTTACCCCAATGCTCTTTCCAGACTCAATGCCCCGTCAAAAAGAGTCTGCTCTTCAAAATGGTTTCCTATAAGCTGAAGGCCTACAGGAAGCCCTTCCTCTGTCTCGTCAACCGGAATACTTATAGCGGGCAGACCGGCAAGATTTACTCCTATTGTATAAACGTCGCTCAGATACATTTCAAGAGGATCTTTTTTACTTCCAAACTCAAAGGCCGGAGTTGGAGCTACCGGTGAGAGTATGAGATCCGCATCTTCAAAAACTTTTGCATATTCGTCTTTTATCAGATGTCTGACTTTTTGCGCTTTCAGATAGTAAGCATCATAATAGCCGCTCGAGAGAACAAAAGTTCCAAGAAGTATCCTTCTTTTTACCTCTTCTCCGAAACCTTCGCTTCTTGTTTTAAAATACATCTTTCTAAGAGAGTCTGCTTTTTCCCTGAAACCGTACCGGACACCGTCGTATCTGCTCAGATTCGTACTTGCTTCCGCGGTTGCGACTATATAATATGCCGAGATGTCATATTTTGCATCCATAAGCTCACATGAGACTATCTCGTGACCCTCTTTCTTAAGGGCATCTATCGCTTTTCTATATGCTTTTTGCACCTCTTCACTTGCATCTTTTACATATTTTTCTATAACTGCTATTTTAAGCTTTCTATCCGGATTAAGATTTGAAGCTACGGGAGAGTAGACCATACTGGCACTCGTACTGTCTTTCGGATCATGCCCTGAAATAATATCGTATAGAATAGCCGCATCTTCTACATTTTGTGTCATAGGCCCTATTTGATCAAGACTTGAACTATAAGCGGCAAGACCAAATCTGCTTACCCTTCCGTATGTTGGCTTCATACCCACACATCCGCAAAAAGCCGCAGGTTGTCTTATACTTCCACCAGTATCGCTTCCAAGAGCCGCTACTGCCAGGCCCGCAGCAACCGCAGCGGCACTGCCTCCGCTGCTGCCTCCCGGAACTCTGTTCTTGTCTTTTGGATTTAGTGTTTTGCCGTAAAAACTGGTTTCGGTAGAACTTCCCATAGCAAATTCATCCATATTTGTACGTCCGAAAGGTGAGAGTCCCTTTTCAAGCATTCTATCTATAACGGTTGCATTATATGGTGCTATATAGCCTTGCAATATTTTACTTGCACAGGTTATCTCCCACTCTTTTACCTGTATATTGTCTTTTATAGCTATAGGTACTCCGTCGCCGAAATCTTTCACATCTATATATGCATTTATTTCGCTGTTTTCTTCTATTTTTGCCGCCAGATCTTTTTTCAGTTCTGCAAGCTCCTCTTTGGAAAGTTTCAGAGCCTCTTTAAGTGTTATCAAAACTACCTCCTGCTTTTCATTTTTATGAAACCGATTGCTGCTGTTACTATAATAGCAAAAAATATTATCGCATACACTGTCGCTTCAGGCGGTACTGGCTTACTCAAGTCCACTTATCACCTTTTCGCAGCGAGGGCATAGTCCCTCTTCTTTTTCAGCCTGGAATTTCCAGCATCTGGGACATTTGTGAAGTTTTGCCCTTTTTATGACAAACCTGTCATTATCGACTTCGAATTCACCCAGAATCTCCCCTTCAAGCGCATCATCGATTCCGCTAACTATAAACCAGTCCTCTGCTTCGCTTCTGTCCATATTTATTACTATATCCGAGTTTGTTCCTACAATCAGTTCTAGAGAACTTTTTACAGTTTTCTCTTTTTTAAGAGCATCGACAATCTCGTTGAAACTGTCCCTCGCTTTGAGCATATACTCCTCATCAAAGTCGCTGGAGATGTCTTTGAGCGTCACATACTCAAAATCGAATATATCTTTCCTGCCCTCTTTCAGAACCTCTGGAGCATGCTCCACTATCTCATCTGCCGTATAGGTAAGAACAGGTGCTATAAGACCCAGAAGAGACCTTGCTATAAGAGTCATGGCACTCTGGCTTGCCACTCTTCTGGGACTGTTTTTTGCATCGCAGTAAAGCCTGTCTTTGCATATGTCTATATATATACCGCTGAGTTCATTGACTATAAAATTGTTAAGTATATTAAAACCTTTCGAAAAATCGTATTCGGAAAAGTTTTTCTCCACTTCATCAAGCACTTTTTTCGACTTTGCCAGTATCCATCTGTCCAGAACGCCAAACTCTTCACTCAACTTCTCAAGGTCGTTTACACTTGCAAGCAGAAATCTGAATGTATTTCTAAGCTTCCTGTACTGTTCCGATATCTGTTTGAGAATATTGTCGCTTATTTTAAGATCGCTCTGATAATCGCTCATGGCAACCCATAGTCTAAGAATTTCGGAACCGTATCTTTTCATCACATCCTGAGGTGCTACCACGTTTCCTTTCGATTTGCTCATCTTTTCACCGCGCTCATCTACGGTAAATCCATGTGTTAGAATCGAAAAGAAAGGCGCTTTGTGCTCTATGGCCGAACTTACAAGAAGTGAGCTTTGAAACCAGCCTCTGTGCTGGTCGCTCCCTTCAAGATAAAGATCAGCGGGATAGTTTCCGGCATCATAGTTTCTGCTCTTTAAAACCGCATACCAGGTTGAGCCGCTGTCAAACCATACATCAAGTATATCATTTACTTTCTCGAGTTCATCAGGATCATATCCGCTTCCAGGATACAAAAGCTCTTTTATTTCCATATCGTACCAGGCGTCGCAGCCGAGCCTTTCAAATATCATTGCGGTATAGTTAAGCACCTTTTCATCCAAAATAACTTCGCCTGTTTTTTTGTTTCTGAAAAATGCTATAGGAACACCCCAGTCTCTTTGCCTACTTATACACCAGTCAGGTCTGTTTTCCACCATCGTTTTGAGTCGATTTCTACCCCATTCGGGATAAAATTTTGTTTTCTCTATCTCTTCAAGTGCTATTTCTCTAAGACTCTTCTCTTCACCCTCAGGCTTTCCGTCAACTGAGATAAACCACTGTTTTGTTGCTCTGAAAATCACAGGTTTGTGAGTTCTCCAGCAATGGGGATAGGAGTGCTTTATATCTTCTCTTTTAAGAAGCGCATCCCCTAAAAGTTCGATAATCTTCTCATTTGCGTCAAATATATTCATACCGACAAACTCTTGCGGATTTGGCAGCAGCTTCATCTGAACAACTGTCTGATCAAATTTTCCTTCGTCATCTACCGGCATGATAACATCAAGACCGTATTTAAGCCCTACACGGTAGTCATCCTCGCCATGTCCCGGAGCGGTATGAACAGCGCCTGTTCCGCTCTCCATTGTGACATGCTCGCCCAGAACTATTTTAGAATCTCTTCCGTTGAGCGGATTTTCGGCTGTTTTGTTCTCAAGTACTTTGGGATCTATCTCTTTTTTGATATCTCCTTTTACAACGCCTGCTTCTTTAAGACTCTTATAAAGCTTTTCGGCAACTATGTATCCGTCGGTAGTAAGTACATATATTTCTTCTGGATTTAGGGCAACCGCAACGTTTGCAGGAAGTGTCCATGGCGTAGTTGTCCATATAACTAGCGCAGCATCTTCGCCAACAACCTCTTTCGCATCATCTTTTAGAGGAAACGCAACATATATCGAAGGGGAGATTTTGTCTTCATACTCTACTTCCGCCTCGGCAAGTGCAGTTTTAGCAGCCCAGGACCAGTAGACAGGTTTGCATCTTTGTACAAGCAATCCTTTTTTCGCGATATTGCAAAGAGTTCTAAATATATTTGCCTCAAAAACAAAATCCATTGTAAGATATGGTCTCTCCCAGTCGGCTATAACTCCAAGTGATTTGAACTCCTCTTTCTGTACGCCAACAAATTTTCTCGCATGCTCTCTGCAAAGCTCTCTTATTTTAGATTTCGGGAGCGTCTCTTTCTTTTTCCTGCCTATCTTTTTTTCAACCTGCTGCTCAATAGGAAGCCCATGACAATCCCAACCCGGCGTAAATCTGACCGATTTGCCCTGAAAATAGTGAAATTTTACGATAATATCTTTCAAAACCTTGTTCAACGCATGGCCAATATGTATATGACCGTTTGCGTAAGGCGGTCCGTCGTGAAGTGTGAAAGTGTTTTTCGCATCTTTTCTGTTTTCTATCATCTTTTTATAAACATCTTCGTCAAACCATTTTTTGTATCTTTTAGGTTCGTTCTGAGGAAGGTTTCCTCTCATTGGAAAACCGGTTTTCGGAAGAAGAAGCGTCTCTTTATAATCCATTAACAATTCCTTGCCAAAATTTATAAGCCCTGTTTAAAATTCCTCAATTCTACAAAAAAAGGGTTTAAGAAGTGCTGAGAATTTATTTTGATATAATCATATAAACAGCCCGAAATAACACTTTTTTGGGACAACAACAAACCTTTTTAAAGCGGAGAAAAACTATGAAAAACGCCCTTTTGGCAGTAGGAAAAGAGTTTCAGATAAACAGCAGTTTTTACCACTACATACAAAGAAGTTTCAGAGAAAAAACAGGGGAGTGTGACAATATTGTCTTTATAGAAGAAAATGATAAAAATCTTTTTATAGAACTGCAAGAGATTATAAGCAAATACGACAATGTTCTAATAGCTGCAAATAAAACGGCATTTGCAACGGTCAGTAAAATAATCTCGACTCTGACAGAAGACAATCTTGTAGTAAAAGAGAATATGCTTATCCCTTCCAAAAGTGAGATTTACAAGGAAAACAGCTATCTGATAGAATTTGAAAAAAGAAATATAAACGTAATTTTAGCCGAAGAGTGCCAAAAACTTCCCGAAATACTTCTAAAAAGTGAAGAAGAACATGCCTCATTACAGATATTCAATCTCGAAAAAGAAGAGATCCTCACTGGTCTTTCAGCCCTCGCAAATACATACGAAGTCTCTCTTTCGATTTCAAATGTTACAAAGGAGTGGAACAGAGTATGCGCTACAAGTAACAGATACGGTGAACTGGCCCTTTTTGTACAAAACGCCAAACTTCTTTTTCCCCAAAATATTATTGTAAGCGAAAACATATTTCAATACCTTATAGAAAGACTCTCTTTCATGAGAAAAACAGTCACTTTTGCAGAGAGCTGTACAGGCGGTCTTCTTGCATCTTTGCTTACAAAAGTTCCTGGCTCTTCTACCATCTTCAAAGGCTCATTAGTTACGTATGCAAATGAAATAAAAAGTATGTGGCTTGGCGTAAAACCGGAAACTTTAAACAATTTCGGAGCCGTAAGCAAAGAGACGGTAAAAGAGATGCTTTCAGGTGCGCTAAAAGTCAGCGAATCCGATTTTGCCCTAGCTGTAAGCGGTATTGCGGGTCCGGGCGGAGCAACCAAAACAAAACCGGTGGGTACTGTAGTAGTCGGCGCAAAAAGCAATACGAAAGAGATAGTCAAAGTTATGCATTTCGAAGGTGACAGGGAGTATATACAGTATCAGGCCTCCTTTTATGCGCTTAAGCTTCTGTTTGATATTGCAAAAGATGATCTGTTTTGATTTTTTTCTAAAAAAGTCTTGACAAAGAAAAAAAAATTGCATATAATTTCACCCACATTTACGAAGCAATCGCTTCTTTTGACCCGTTAGCTCAGCTGGTAGAGCATCTCCCTTTTAAGGAGAGGGCCGTTGGTTCGAATCCAACACGGGTCACCACTTAAGCGGTTACTGAACAGCATGAAATGCTTTTCGGTAACCGCTTTTTTTAGCTAAACTGACCCCTTCATCTAGTGGCCAAGGATGCCACCCTTTCACGGTGGTCACAGGGGTTCAAATCCCCTAGGGGTCGCCATCGATGGTCGCTTAGCTCAGTTGGTAGAGCGCCACCCTTACAAGGTGGATGTCAGTGGTTCGAGTCCACTAGCGACCACCACTTTTATACGGAGCGGTAGTTCAGCTGGTTAGAATGCCGGCCTGTCACGCCGGAGGTCGCGGGTTCGAGTCCCGTCCGCTCCGCCATTATTTCTTCAGCATATCCGAAAACTTATCAAAATCAACAGGTTTACAATATAAAAATCCCTGACCCGCTTTGCAATTGCTATCTATTAGAAATTTTTCCTGCTCTTTTGTCTCTATTCCTTCCGCAACGACTTTTAGACCCATAGCATCTGCAAGAGCCAAAATAGCTTCTATTATAACTATGTCATTTTTACAGTAAGGGATTTCAGAAACGAAAACTCTGTCAATTTTCAGCGAAGTTACCGGCAGATTTTTCAAATAACTCAAAGATGAATATCCGGTGCCAAAATCATCTATAGATATCTCTATGCCCTTTTCTGTAAGTCCGTTCAGGGTGTCTATACATCTATCTATATTTTTCATGATGGATGTTTCGGTAACTTCAATAGTGATAGAGTTCTCCGAAATTTCATATCTGTTTGAATAGTCTGAAATTTTTTCCAAAATAGTACCGTCTGTAAGGTTTTTAACAGACATATTTACATTAATTTTTGGAGGGTTTATACCTCTTTTTTTCAATCTACGAAGATCATTGAAAACATTTTTAAGAACCAGGTCACCCAATTTGTGTATAACCCCCGATTTTTCCGCAAAGTCCAGAAAGTAAGCCGGCAACAAAACCCCTCTTTTTGGATGGTTCCATCTTACCAATGCTTCCACGGCTATAATTTTACCGGTTTTTAGATCAAAAATCGGCTGATAGTAAAGGGCAAACTCCTCTTTTTGCATGGCTACTCTCAAATCGTTATCCATTTTTACCCTGTCTATCGCCTCTTTTGTCATATCTTTTCTGTAAAATTCGTATCTGTTCCCTCCGGCCAGCTTTGCCTGATACATTGCGGTATCTGCATTTTTTATCAGTTCCTCTGCATTCTCTCCGTCATAAGGATAAACAGCTACGCCTATACTGCACCCCAAAACAAAAACCCTGTTACGGATACGAATCTGCTCATTTAAAATCTCTACAATAGTATTTGCCAGATCGGTGACCTCTTCGATATTTGATCTTTTAAAAGCTTTCATAGCGATGAACTCATCACCTCCGAATCTTGCCAGAAAATCGATTTCGGGTACAAGACTTTTGAGTTTTTTGCCCACTTTTTTTAAAATCTTGTCCCCGAGAATATGCCCGATAGTGTCATTTACATTTTTAAATCTGTCCAGATCTATATACATAACGGCAATATTTTCTGCGTTTTTATCAACATTTTTTATCGCTTCACTTAATTTTTGGTCAAAATAGACTCTGTTGGGAAGAGATGTCAGATAGTCAAAATATGCAAGTTTCTCCAGCTCTTTGCTTCTTACCCCTATCATATGAAAGAGCCCTTGTGCAATAAGACCAAATGGCCCTACATCTGGTATATTTACTTTTTCAAAACAGGGTCTTTTTTCCTCTTTTTCGCTCAAAGCAAGTATGGAGGAGCTGAAGTTGAGATAGTTGTAGTTTGATTTAGTCGAACAGAACTCACCCAGAGTAAAAAAACCGCTGAGTAATCCACATCTTCCAAGTTTTTCAAGTTCGTATCTGACAATCTTCTCAGGTAAAAAGAGCTTTCTTCCAAGGCAATAGTAGTTGAATATCACCTCAGCTGATCCAATTTCATTGTAAATATTTTCATCCAGTCTGTTTTGATGAATGATATTGTGTGGATTGGCGTATCCGATATATACTCTGTCACCCTTTTTTACATTTCCTGCAAGTATAAACGACTCTCCGTTTACACCTATAATACCTCTTGGCAGATAATCTCCATCTCTTTCTATAATAAAACTGAATGCAGAACCGATTCCTGGAAGTGCATCCGCAACCTCTTTGCCGAGATAGTGTTCAAATATCTTCTTCGGAGAAACACGTTCAACTGCATCAAGTCTGTTTCCCTCCGCTTTTGTAACCGTAAGTTTTCTGCCGAAGGGCTCCCACCCCAAAACGAAATTGTTGCAGACTCTTACTCTTTCACCGCTTACCGAAACTGCAACTGCACCGCACTGGGGTATCGAAGTATCAAATATTATAAAACTGTCTTTCCAGCTCTTTGTCGAAGCCGCTCCACCCACAATTTTCAGATCTCTGTTTTCACTGTATATTCCTTCAAGATACGCATCGCCATTTATCTTAGAATCGATAAATGTTATCAAAGCCTTACTGTCTGGTGAAACTTTCGATCCTATTTTTTTGCCCACTTCAAAACTGTCTTTGATGTCTGTTTCATAAAACATTTCCAAAGAGGCATTTTCAAATCCGCAAATACTCAAAAGTATCTTTTCTCCCTCCCCGATATCAGTGCCGCAGATGAAACTTTCGGCTGAAACACCTATAACTACGGAGTCGGGCAACACTCTTTTAACTTCTTCCAAAACTCTTTTTATAAAGTTTCTCTCTTCACTGGCCGCGAAAACCTGTATCAAAACGGCACTGAAATTCAGAAATTTTTCTAGATCTTTGCCGTCAATTCCGTCATTTTTACCGACTACAATATTTTTGCAATGCATCTAACCCTCATTTTTTTAGAGGTTCAAACTCTAAACTTTTTCCGAACTCTTCCATAAAACCGCCAAGAGTTGGTGACTCCTGCATAAAAGGTCTGAACTCTTTTTTATCGATATGGCATTTGAAACATTTTTTTACTGCTCTGTGTTCAGGAATATTGGATTTTACTAACTTGTTTTTATCGTGGCAATCAAAACAGTCAGCGCCGCACTCTCTTTGCGGTCCTGCATTCTCTTTGTGGCACTCTATACATCTTTTGAGTACTTTGTGATGGGGCTTATCGATAGACTTTTTCAATACGGGATGGCAGGCTATACAATCACCCGTACAGGCGAATGTATACAGACTCATAAACATAACTGCTATCAGTTTCACAATCATCACATCCCCTCTATAAAATCATGCAAAATTTCGGCATGATCAAAGACTAGTCTCTCAAACGGAATCTCTTCAAGAGCATATATTTTCGCCTCTTTGGCATCATCCATTCCCACAGGTTCCCCTGTCGCTCTGCATACAAAAACACATGAGGCCGTATGAAATCTCGGATCTCTTCGGGGATCCGAATATACCCCCAGAAGCTTTATTATCTCCACTTCAAGAGATGTCTCTTCCTTCATCTCTCTTTTCAAAGCATCTTCCACTCTCTCGCCTACATCCACAAATCCGCCGGGCAGAGCGAGTCCCAGAGGCTCATTTTTCCTCTCTATCAATACAATTCCTCTGAAACGATCTTTTTCATCGAAGATTTTTATGATTCCGTCAACTGTTAGATAGGGTGTCTTTATCGCCACTTAAAACCCTTTTTATTTTGATCTTTTTCACTTTTATTATAGATTATATACCATCCGTACAAAATAAAACTTAAGATTTTTCACCAACTTTTTCGAAACAGAAAAGAAAAACCATGTATAATATATTAATTGCCTTATTTTACGGCTTTTTTACAAAATGAGGAGTTTTACATGGATATAAAGCCACTAGGATATGAAAATATATATCACGGATGCGATCCTGAAATATTTGATTTTGAAACCACACAGGAGGTCGAGACTCTCGTAAAGGTAGCCGGGCAAGAAAGAGCCCTGGAAGCGATAGATTTCGGTATCGGCATCGATGGAACCGGATATAACCTTTATGTTATGGGTCCTACAGGTCTCGGGAAACATGAGATAATCAACAGAATACTCAAAAGCAGAGCAAAAGAGCAGAAAACACCTGAAGATATCTGCTATGTAAACAACTTCGACACACCAAACAAACCCTGGGCGATACTTCTTCCGCCAGGAATGGGAAAAGAGTTCAAAAAAGATATGAAAAAACTTGTAGACTCACTCAAAACTGTCATTCCCGCAGCTTTTGAGAGTGAAGAGTATCAGTCTAAAAGAAAGATAATCGAAGATGAATTCAGACAGAAAAACGAAGAGGCATACAAAATCCTCTCCAAAGAGGCCGAAGCCCTAGGTATAGCTTTGGTAAGAACTCCGCAGGGTATCATTTTTGCACCCCGCAAGGAAAACGGCGAGATAATGACACCCGAAGAGTTCCAGCAGCTTCCGGAAGAGATAAAAGAGGATCTGAAAAAAAAAGTGGAATATTTGCAGGACAAACTCGAAGAGATCATAAGACAGATCACTATTTGGAAAAAAGAGGGAAACGAAAAATTAAAAGAGCTGAATAAACAGATAACGAACGTAGCCGCTGGAAATCTGCTAGAAACCCTACTGGAAAAATATGCCGATTTCGAAAAGGTCTGCAAATATCTCAAAAGAGTGGAAAAAGATGTGATAGAAAACGTGAGCGATTTTCTTTTCAAAGAAGACCTCTATCCTCCTGTACCCTATCTTCCTATCTTTAAACCCTCTTTCAAAAGATATGAAGTGAATCTGCTCGTAGGACACAAAGAAGATGAAGGCGTACCCGTAATATACGAAGATCATCCCACATACGAAAACATAGTCGGGCGTATAGAGCATATAGCACAGATGGGAATGCTGATAACAGACTTCACGCTCATCAAGCCGGGAGCACTTCATAAAGCTCTGGGAGGATACCTCATTATAGATGCGAGAAAAATCCTCACAAACTATTTCGCATGGGATTCGCTAAAAAGAGCGCTTTTCGCAAAAAAGATAAAAATCGTTCCGGGCGAAAAGATGATCGGCCTTATCAGTACACTTACACTCGAACCCGAACCGATCGAACTCAATATAAAAATCGTTCTTGTCGGAGAAAGGATTCTCTACTATCTTCTATACGATCTAGATCCGGATTTCAGAGAGCTTTTCAAGGTAATAGCCGATTTTGACGAGGTTATCCATAAAGATGAAAACAATCTCCAGCTCTATGCGAAAATAATCGCCGCTCTTGCCAAAAAGGAGAAAATTTTGCCTCTGACCAGAAAAGCTGTAGCAAAAACGATAGACATAAGCTCAAGAATGGCAGAGGATTCTAAAAAACTCTCAATGGAGATAAAACCGCTGACAAGTCTTCTCAAAGAGGCAGACTATATAGCCCGCAAAAAAGGTTCAGATACAATCGACAGTGAAGATATAAAAGAGGCTGTAAAAAGTCAGAAAAAAAGAGCGGCCAGACTCAAAGAGAGAGTCTACGAGGAGATAGGCAGAGATACGATACATATAAAAACAACAGGAGAAAAAACAGGACAGATAAACGGTCTTTCCGTCATAGAACTGGGTACGGCGAGTTTCGGCAGGCCTGTTCGTATAACGGCAGTTACGAGATTTGGAAAAGGCGAAGTTGTCGATATTCAAAGAGAGGTCAAACTAGGAGACCCCATTCACTCCAAAGGGGTTATGACTCTGGCAGGATTTCTAAAAGGCAGATATGTTCCGGACATTCCACTCTCTCTTTCCGCTTCGCTGGTTTTCGAACAGACATACAGCAGCGTTGAAGGAGACAGTGCATCTTTGGCCGAGACATGCGCTCTTCTTTCATCTCTTTCAAATCTCCCCATTAAACAGAACATAGCCGTAACCGGCTCCATCAGCCAAAAAGGTGAAGTTCAGGCAGTGGGCGGTGTAAATCACAAAATCGAAGGTTTTTTTGAGGTCTGCAAACTGAAAGGTTTCGAAAAAGAGCAAGGTGTCATAATCCCAAAATCGAACATAGACCATCTTATGCTTGATGATGATGTACTAGATGCGATCAAAAAAGGCAAATTTTTCATATATGCCGTTGAAAGCGTAGATGAAGCCATGGAGATACTCACCGGCAAAGAAGCAGGAGAAAGAGATGCAGAGGGCAAATTTCCGAAAGATAGCGTTAATCGTCTTGTAGAAGAGAGACTTGTAGAGTTTTTCGAAAAAGCGAAAAAAATAATGAAAGAGGAGAGAAAAAAATCTACCTCTTAAGCGCTTTTTTCATCTCTTTCAAAGGAAGTGTATTTATCACATCGGCAGCTTCCAGCCAGCCTCTTCTGGCCTGATTTATACCGTATCTCATATAATTCAGAGAAAAGGTATTGTGAGCGTCAGTGGTTATTGCAAGCTTTACACCCATCTCTTTGGCCATTTTTGAATATACGTCGTTGAGATCAAGTCTCTCCGGCTGGCCATTGAGTTCCATAACACAGCCTCTCTCTTTTGCAGATTCGAGAAGTTTCTGCATATCCACCTCATAAGCCTCCCTTTCTCCTATGAGCCTTCCCGTTGGATGCGCTACGATATCTACATAGGGATTGTCCATGGCTTTCAAAATTCTTGCAGTCTGTTTTTCGGAACTCAGCTTGAATTTGAAATGGACGGCAGCTACGACAATATCCAGCTCTTTTAGTACGGAATCAGGCAGATCGAGCGTGCCGTCTTCAAGAATGTCCACTTCTATCCCTTTGAGTACGGTTATACCATCCAGTTCTTCGTTTAGTCTGTCGATCTCCTCCATCTGCACTCTCAGCCTCTTCTCATCAAGACCATTTGCAACAGTAAGATGCTTCGAATGATCTGTTATCGCTATATATTCGTATCCTAGATCCTTAGCCGCTTTAGCCATCTGAGCGATAGTATGTTTTCCGTCTGTGTATTTAGTATGAACATGCAGATCGCCTCTGATATCCTCAAGTCTTATCAGTTTTGGCAGTCTGTTTTCATATGCGGCTTCTATCTCACCTCTGTTCTCCCTGAGCTCAGGTTCTATATATGGAAGTCCCACTGTCTTATAGACCTCCTCTTCCGTCAGACCGGCTATCCTCTCTGCACCTTTGAAGACACCGTATTCGTTTATTTTCAGACCTTTTTTGACCGCTATTGATCTGATTGCGATATTATGCGCTTTTGAGCCTGTAAAGTAATGAAGCGCAGATCCGTAACTCTCTTTGGCCACTGACCGCAGATCTACCTGAATATCGGATTTCAGTATCACAGTGGATCTGGTTGGCCCCTTGGAAATCACCTCTTTTATACCATCAAATTTTATAAAGTGATCACTCACCTCTTCCCAGTCCTTGGCGGTAACCAGGATATCCAGATCCCCCACAGTCTCTTTTTTTCTTCTGAAACTTCCTGCTACTTCGATATTTATCACACCTTTTATACTCTTTATATATTTTACAAGTTCGTTGGCATAATACTCTGCGACTGCCCACTTAAACCTTTTACCCTCTTTTTTGGCAAGCTTTATCCCTTTAAGGATTTTCTCTATGAGTTTAGGTCCAAATCCGGGAAGTTTTTCTATCTCACCACTCTCTGCCGCTTTTCTTAGATCTTCCAAAGACTCTATGTGAAGATTTTCGTATAAAACTTTTATTCTTTTGGGACCGAGCCCCTCGATGGATAGCATCTCTACAAGATGTGAAGGTATCTCTTTTTCAAGTTCTTCAAGTTTTTTCAATCTTCCTGTTGTAACTATCTCTTTTATATATTCAGATATATCGTGTCCTACACCCGGCAATTTTGTCAGGTCATATCCCTCTTCAACCAGCTGTGCAAGACTCTTTCCTATATTTTCAACAGTCCTTGCCGCATTTCTGTAGGCTCTGACTTTGAAAGGATTTTCTCCTTTTATTTCAAGTAAATCTGCTACTTTATTGAAAATCGCCGCAATATCGGCATTGGTCACTGCCATAACTCCACCTCTTTTGGGTTTAAGTCTAATCGATTATAACATTTTCAAGTTTTATATACCCGTCCTCTCCCGTTATCATAGTACCGTTTACATATATATCGGTCAATTTCGGACTGAAAGAGGATGAGTAGCCAAGATAATAGAGTATCAATTCGGAAATATTGTAATGCGTCATGAAATGAGCGTTTTCAATCTCTTTGAGAGCTTTGTCTTCCAAATTCTTAGTATAAAAAACGAAAGGTACAGAATATACCTCCTTTTCAAAACAGTTGTGTCCCCATCTGCTTTTTTCTCCCAACATTTCTCCATGGTCGGAGGTGAATATAAAAACAGTAGGTCTTTTCGCAAAATTTTCTATATATTTTATTATCTCGCTGATTACATAATCTGTATAAAGTACTGAATTGTCGTATCTGCCAAGCACATCTTCTGAAAACCTCCCAAACTCCTCGGGATAGTATCTATATGGTGAATGCTGTCCGCTCATCTGCAGCACAACAAAGCTTTTTTTGTTTAAATCCATACTTTTAAACTCCTCCAAAAGCTTCCCGTCCATCATTCCGAATTTGCAACCATCCGACATATCTTCACATGTTTTGAAAACATCTATAAATCTCATACCGATAAACTTTTTCATATACTTTATTACCCGCTGTGACTGCGAAGAGATAAAATACGTTCTGTAGCCGTTTTTCTTTGCAAGCCTGAAAAGATTGCGGGAAAACAGCCTGATATTTCTCAGCTGCTTTGGATTTTCAATAGGATTTAAAAGCAGCGGAACACTCACATCGGTACTTGTTGCATACGATATACAAGGTTTATAGATAAAATTTTCTTTATTTTTCAGTCTGTCAAGGCCGGGGGTTGTGTCTTTTTCATAACCAAAAAGTCTCATCTTTGAATATCTTAAACTCTCACCTATAACAAGAATGATATTGGCTTCTCCCTCTTTGAGTGCTTCTATATCTGAAAAAAAATTTGTCTGATACGGAGCTTCTTTTTCTATCAGCGCGTAATCTTTCAAACTCGAAGCCAAAAGAAAAACCGAGTAATTTTTAAAATTTCCCCCAAGAATTATAAAAATAACGGAGATAAGAGCTAGCTTTCCCATACGATGTTTCTTGAGTTTTTTGCCTAGTGTCGCAAAAGCGAAAATCATAGCCGCAAAAAACAACCCGCTTACAACAAACGCTTTTAAAAAAACAGCTCTTCTGTCGAAAAAAGTATCGAATGTCTCTGTAGTATGCCTTGTGAAAAGCACAATATCGTTTATAGTTATACTCCTGCCATAGTAAGAATAGAAGAGATATCCGACAAACGAGAAAAGAAAAATGGTTATCAAAAAAACAAAAAGTGAATATCTATGCATATAACTGGCACATAAAATTAGCAAAAAGAGTAAAAATATCTCTTTTTGAAATATAGTTCCAAATATCAGATAATCTGCAACAAGAAAAAGTAAAACACTAGTCAGTGAAAAAAGGATATTATAAAAGTTCATAGATTTTCGAAATCGCCGACTTCGCTCCCTCTTTTATGCTTATAGTCTCTTCCGGCCCCTCATAATCTCTTGGATTTATCCTGATCAATGGCGCACTGTACATTTTAGATACTCTCTCGCTCAGCATCCTCACTGTTGCTACGGCAGTTCCGGCACCAATCTCTATTATCACCAAAGATTTCACTTTTTGCAAAAATTCGTTGAACCTCTCCGCCTGCATATCGGTTCTGTCCGATACCCAGTTCCAGTCACCGAACATCAGTATATTTGGCCTCGCCACATCACCGCAGTATCTGCAGTAGGGAAGCGGATCAAGGGCCCTGAATTTCTCTTCATCGATCCTTACTTCAACATCTTCAGCACTCCAGATATTATCGCAGCAGGGATGTATACACTGCAGATGGTGAATCGATCCGTGACACTCTTCTATTTTGTATCTGTCAAAACCTGCCTTTTGAAACTGTCCGTCCACATTGGAGGTAAATACGAAATAGTCCTTTTTGCTTTTTGCAATACTTAGGAGTTTGTAAAAACCTTCATGCGGTTCAGTTTTTCTGTAAAGATTTAGTCTGTGTCCGTAAAAAGCCCATGCAAGATGAGGATCATCGAAAAACCAGGTGGGATTTGCCATCTCTTCAAAAGAGACACCGAGTCTCGCTATCGGCGGGTATGCCCGCCAAAACCCCTCTTTGCCTCTGAAATCGGGCAGTCCGCTGTCCACTCCCATACCCGCGCCGGCAGTGATGAGCAGATATTCGGCTCTTTTTATCTCTTCGGCTGCTTTTACGATACTCTCCATGCCAGACCCCTCTTTCCATGCTCTTGAAATATTATAGCAAATCGCATACTATATGCTAAAATAGCAAAAAAACAGGACCGAATATGCTAAATTCCAGACTTATAAACCTTCTCTTTTCCACAGCGAGCATAGACAGATGGAACGACCAGATAAGGCCGGTCGATTTTGTAGAACTGGATAAACAGTCGCATAAAATGATAATCGCCTGGCTGCTCGCACGCATAGAAGAGACGGAAAACGGTACAGAAATAGACTGGGTAAAACTTGTGGACTTCGCTATATCTGAGTTCATGTACAGAGCGGTAGTGACGGATCTCAAGCCGCCTGTTTTCCACTTTCTGCTCAAACACAAAAAAGAGGAGATAGGAAAATACGCAAAAGAGACACTTTTTCCCCTTCTTGACCAAAAACTGCAGCAAAAGTTCGAAGATTACCTCTCAACTGACAGTTCTCTCATAGAAAGAAGGATCATAGATGCTGCACACTATCTGGCGAGCAGGTGGGAATTTGGCATCATATACCACTTCTATCCCAAAGCTGCAGGAGTCGAAGAGATAAGAGAAAAGATAGAGTCCGAAGTAGAAGACCATCTCGACCTTACAGGTGTCAGACGCCTGGAGCTTGGCATAAAGAGTAAAAATTTCCTGGAAATCTGCGCCATGCTTAGATTTCAGAAAAGATGGGCAAAAACTCCCAGAATTCCTCAGACATCCGTTTTGGGACATATGTTTTTCGTAGCGGTCATCACCTACTTTTTCAGTATCGAATACGGAGCATGCGACAGAAAAATCTACAACAACTTTTTTACCGCCCTATTCCACGACCTCCCCGAAGCTCTTACAAGAGATATCATAAGTCCCGTAAAATATGGAGTCAAAGGGCTTGACGAGATACTAAAAGAGTATGAACAAAACCTTATAGAAGAAAAACTCCTTCCTCTTCTGCCGCCCTATCTCAGAGACGAAATGAGATACTTCATAGCAGACGAATTCTCAAATAGAGTTATGATAGATGGCAAAGTCAAAAAGATAAAAGACGAAGAAGAGATGATAAAAACCTACAACAAAGACCTGTTCGATCCCATAGACGGCTCTTTGATAAAAGTGGCCGACCATCTTGGAGCTTACATTGAAGCCGTATCCTCCATAAACAACGGCATAAAACCCAAAAATCTCATAAATGCAAAAAATGACCTTCTAAAAAAATACAAAAATAGAAAAATCTTCGGGATAGATGTCTACAATATATTAGAAAAACTGGAAGATATGTAGGGTTTCATTTATTTTATTATACATTCTCCATAGTATTGTGATGGAACAATTTTTCCAAGCATAGCAGTATGTCTACTATGAACGGCTTTACCATTAGCAATAATTGTAGTAGTCATTACATTTTTCCAGCTTGTAACTTCTATAAATGTGACACTCTTTTCTATTTCATTGTATACTAA
Source organism: Nitrosophilus alvini (assembly GCF_015100395.1). Lineage (NCBI taxonomy): Bacteria > Pseudomonadati > Campylobacterota > Epsilonproteobacteria > Nautiliales > Nitratiruptoraceae > Nitrosophilus > Nitrosophilus alvini. The sequence continues at coordinate 1,316,982 of NZ_AP022847.1, forward strand.
TATTACATCGCTTAGACCATTATTCCCCTCCTGATAGGACTTTCCAGTCTGAATGTCAACTTTAAATTTTAGATAAAAGTTTTCTGCCTTATGTAAACCATCTTCAGTTGCATATTTTGAAAATCTACAATCATAGTTAATAACCTTATCATTTGCAAACAAGAATGCGCTTAAGAGTATTGCCATAAAAAATACTTTTGTTTTCATATCTCACCTTTCTTTTAGAAAATGTATAAACTTTTTTCCAACAAATAAATTTTTTTACTTTTACCGTAGACAAGGCCAAGTTATTTTATCTGCCCCTATTTGCTATAGTGTAGCATTTTGTATATTATGACTTGGAAAAACTATGATTTTGTTTACTTACAATAGACTTATGCCATATTTACATAATTTACATACAGATTTTCAATTCTATCAAAGAGTAGAAAATAGAAGCGAGATATTGTGGTTATAGATATAAGAAAGTTATAGTCAAGAAGAAATTTAATAATTATGTTTGTGTTCGAGCGTAACGACAAAGAAATCAGTTCGATTAAATGGTCCTTAGTTTATCATCCAGAGAGTTATATTTTCTGCTTTTTATTATTTATCTGATGGGGATTATGGGGCTTTATTAAAGCATTGTTTTTTAAATTTTAATAAATTAATATTACTATAATTTTATTTTAATTAAAATATTTTAAAATTAAGATTGTTGGAACGATGTTATGGAAAAGTTTTTTTATTTAAATGACGATTGGAAAATCGTTAGAAAATTAGTTAAAGAACCTAAGGAAGGAAGATTTTTTAGTATAGATGACTTAAATCTTAGTAATGAAACAAAGCAATATTTAAATAAAAATTTTTCTAAAGGAATATATGGTCATCAAAAGAAAGCTATTGAATTATTTAAAAAAAATCAAAATATATGCGTAACTACCTCTACTGCTTCGGGTAAATCTTTAATATTTCAAGTTTGTTCTCTTGAAACAATTAACAAAAATTTTAATAGTAAGGTTATGGCTATTTATCCTTTAAAAGCTCTTTCTCATGAGCAATATGAGAAATTTTTAAAAATCAATAAGAATTTAAAAGTTGGTCGTATAGATGGTTCGGTTGATATGTCTGAACGAATTAAAATATTAAAAAACTCAGATATTATAATTTTTACTCCAGATGTAATTCATGCATGGTTATTGGATAATTTAGCAGATAAAAATATCATTAAATTTTTTGAAAATCTCGATTTAATCATTATTGATGAAGCTCATCTATATTCAGGAGTGTTTGGTAGTAATAGTGCTTATGTTTTTCGAAGAATAAATCATATAGTATATCTTTTAAAAAATATAACACCTCAATATATTGCTGCTTCAGCAACGGTAAAAGATCCCAAACAACATTTAAAAACATTATGTGGAATAGATTTTGAAATAATAAATGAAAAATTTGATACATCACCAGAATACGAAAAAGAAATATTGTTAGTTGAAAAATCTCCAACCAAGGACTTATTGAGTGCATTGAGTGAAGTATTTACCTATATCATAAAAGAAACCGATAAAAACTTTATTACATTTGTTGATAGTAGAAAACAAACAGAATATATTGCAACAATAAGTTCTAGAACACTATTAGAAAAAAAGGCTGAAGAAGAAAATACCAATGAAGCGTTAGAAGAAATGATTGAAAAAGACAACTCAGTTTGTCCTTATAGATCTGGTTATGAAGAAGAGGATAGAAATATCATTCAAGAAAAACTTAATAATGGTATTTTAAGAGGTATTGTAAGTACAAGTGCTTTGGAAGCAGGTATAGATGTACCTTATTTAGATATTGTGATATTAGTTGGTATCCCAAACTCTGCAACGAGTTTATATCAAAGAATAGGAAGAGTAGGTAGACAAAAAAAAGGTACAATCATAGTTATTAATGATGGTTCCCCTATCAGCAATGCAGTTTTCTCTAATAAAATAAATTTTTTCGAAATTCCATTACAAGAGAGTGCTTTATATTTAGAAAATCATAGAATTCAATATATTCATGTATTATGTTTAGCAAGGGAAAATGGTGAACATGATCAAGTTTGTCAGTCAATAAAATGTGAAAAAAAAGTTTATGAAACTAAAATAGATTTTCCTCAATCATTTATAGAGTTTTGTAAAAAAGAGATAACAGGTGAAATATCAACTGAATTTCAAATGATGAAATCTCAATGTGGTGATGACCCTAATCATTTTTTTCCTCTAAGAGATATTGATATTCAATATAAAGTAGTTTATAAATCTGGTCCAAATATAAAATATTTAGGAACATTATCCTATTCGCAAATTATGAGAGAAGCATATCCAGGAGCAGTTTATTATTATTACAAAAAGCCTTATAGAGTTTATAATATTGATCATAATAAAAAAATAGTAGAAGTAAGAAAAGAGAAATATTATACAACTCAACCAATAATGTTTGATCCTATTATTAGACCAAATTTTTCAAATGAAAGCATATTGAATGCTGTTAAAATTGATGACATTTATATAATAGAAACAGTTTTACAAATAAGCGAACTAATAAGTGGTTTTAATGAGAAGCGTGGGCCAAATAAATTAGAATTTGATTATCCATTAAAAGGTAAAAATAGTCTATATTATAAGAAAAAATATTTTGCAAGAAATTATTTTACTACCGGAATAATTATAATTAATAAAAATTTTAATAAATTTAATAATAAGGAGTTACATTATTTGAATTTATTGTTATATGAAGCATTTAAAATTACTGTTCCTTTTGAAAGTCGTGATATAGATTTTGGAATAGATAAATCAAGAGTCAATAAAGATTTTATTACTGAAAATGATAAATTTTTAAGTATTTATGATCAAACATATGGCAGTTTACGCCTCTCCAGTAAATTTATACAACAAGAAAATATTGAAAATATAGCTAATTATGCTATTTATCTTTATAATGAGCAAAAATCCGAAAACTATTACCCGAAAATAGAAAAATTTTTAAATTATTTTTATTTAAAAATAACAGATAGTGAAATTAAGCCTTTAAATTTTTCAGAATTTGATGAAGAAATATCTATTAATGATGATAGTCTCATAAAAATTTTACTTCCGGGTTCCAAAGGATTGAATATAAAAATGAGTAATGAAATTTTTCAAATTAGTGACATAGCTTATACAAGACATGGTGTAATGTACAGAGGAAAATATCCTGATCACACTAATCCAAGAGAAAGAAATATTATTTTTAGTGTTCCAATAGAAAATATAGAGCCAATTCCTGGTGAATCAAATTGGGGATATTTTAATATTGATACTGGTGAAATAATAGAAAACAATTAATACGGGATAAAATATGTTATGTATAACAAGCAGTAAAGTATTAGATATAAAATTGGAATCTTTACTAATTAATGATATGTTTAGAAATAATGGGAATGACAAACTAAATTATGATTTTATTCCTTTTGAAAAAAGACAACTCCAATCTGTAAAATTAATAAAACTTTATTTTTTGCATAGAGGAAGAAATGCTTGGTATGGTACTTGGACAAGACACTTTATACCTGACATGTCATTATACAAATCTTTAGAAGAAGCTCAAAAAAGTGCTGAGGACATAAGAAAACAAGGAAATGTTTTTTATATTGAAGAATTACCTGCTATTCTTTTTGAGTTTGAAGACAATGTAGGTATGATTGTTACGCAAATTAATACAGAAACTCCATTATCAGAATTTGATTTTAAAAAATTAAATAATTTTATTGAAACGAAGATAAATATTAAAGATGATATTAGAGGTGAAAATATTGAATTTATATTTAACCACAAAGGAGAATACTGGAAAGCAATACCAGATAATAAGGATTCTTTAATAACTATTTTTATTGAATCTACAAAAAATTTTGAACTTCTTAAAACTACTCCATTAAAAGGATGGAAAAGTAAATCTATTGGAAAAGATTACTTTCTTCAATGGAATAAATTTGATGATTATAAAATTTCTCAAACTTACATAAGAAAAATATATAAAATATTTGGAAACTTTAATTTATAAATCTGAATATAGTTTACACTCAAGTTCTTAATTTTAAGATAGACTTCTCCATGTAAGAGAACATAAAAGAAAAAGTCTATTCATAAGAAATAATAGCGAAATTTTCAGAAAAGTTCTAAAAGAATAATAGTATTGTAAACGATAAGCCATTCAGCCATTTTTTTATTAAATTCATGGATATTACAAGACACATATACATGGAAAATGAACTTATTAAAAAGAGAGTGGATATGAAGTGAATTTTCGAACTTGACACTCAACATCATATAGTATATACTATATGATATATATTATAAAGGAGTTCTCATGACAGCAACAGCAAAACTTTTTAAAAACGGACAAAGCCAAGCGGTCAGACTTCCAAAAGAGTTCAGGTTTGAAAATCAAAATGAAGTGTTTGTAAAAAAATATAAAAAAGGCATATTGCTCATTCCAAAAACAAAAGATATTTGGGATGTTATGATTAGAAGCCTTGATGAATTTAGCGAGGATTTTCTAAAAGAAAGAACACAACCTGAGCAAAAAAGAGAGGAACTATTTTGAAAAAGAGAATGTTAGATACCAATATCTGTATCTATATTATAAAAAACAGACCGACAACTGTTTTGAAAAAATTCAAAGATTTTAATATAGGAGATTTGGCAATTTCATGTATAACTGTGTCTGAACTCTATTATGGAGCTTATAAAAGTAAATATACGGAAAAAAATCTAAAAGCTCTTGAGGATTTCCTTTATCCTTTTGATATTATCGAATTTGACGAAAACGCCGCCGTTGAATATGGGAAAATAAGAGCCTCATTAGAAAAAAAAGGACTAATCATAGGTGGGCTTGATATGTTGATTGCAGCAAGTGCAAAATCCCAAGGAATGGTGCTTGTGACAAACAACACTAAAGAGTTTAGCAGGATTGACAATCTAAAAATTGAAAACTGGGTATAAACTGTTTTTACCAAATAAAAGATAATTCTATTTTACATAATTTCTCTCGGTTCAATCTAAACAATTATGCTAAATTTACTCGGTATAGTGAATAAAAACTGGTAAAACTATCATTATAGTTTTTTATGTTAAATACATAAAATACTTTATGCTATAATTGTTATGTAAAAAACGTAAAAGGAGCTCTGCTTGAACAATCCATTCTATTATGGCGGTGTTGTAAGTGATATCTTTTTTTGCAACAGATCCGATGAAATAAAAGAGTTAAAACAGGATATCATTAATGGTCAAAATATACTGATATATGCTCCAAGAAGATTCGGAAAAACATCTTTGATACTAAAAACTTTAAAAGAGCTGGAGAGTGATAGCAGGGATTTTAAATATATTTTTGTGGATCTTATGAGTATTACTTCCAAAGAGGAGTTTATCAACATATATTTTAATGCGATTGCAAACTCTTTCGAAACATCTTCAGATAAAATCGTGAGATTTTTCAAGCAGGTTCTAAAAATAAGGCCCAATATCAAAATCGTATTTGACGAATATGGCCATACAAAATTTTCGCTGGAATTTTTCAAGAAAGATACTATGGATGTTTTGGAGGAAGTTTTAAATATTCCGCTGAAATATTCTGAAAAACAGAAACTGTGCATAGTTTTTGACGAGTTCCAGGAAATTGAGAATATAGGTATAGAAGCAAAATTAAGAAGCGTGATACAGCATCATACCAATAAGCTCTCTTATGTGTTTCTGGGCTCGAAAAAATCTATACTTGATCAAATGTTCAAAAACAAAAACCGACCCTTTTATAAATCTGTCAAACATTTCAGCATAGGAGAGATAAAAAGCGAAGAATGGGAAGATTTTATCTTTTCAAAATTTATTGAAACAGAAAAACAGATCCAAAAAGTGTATATAAAAAAGATTTTGGATATTACAAAAGGATTTCCATACTATACTCAGCAGTTTGCCTATGAGTTATGGAACCTGACGGAAAAAAACGTAGATGATGAAATTTTTGAAAAGTCCAAAAGAATGCTGCTTAACAGAGAAAAAGAGATATTTTTGACAGAATGGGACAATCTGACACTAAACCAGAAAAAGGCGATAAAAATAGTTGTAGAAACCGGCGGTAAAAATATATACGATGAAGAGCTTCTCGCAAAATATGAAATCAAAGCCTCATCCCTTCAAACCGCCATTAAAAATCTGATACAAAAAGATGTAATAGACAAAAAAGAGACTTATTATCTGCAAGATCCCCTGTTTGAGTATTGGATTGAAGAAAGTTTTTGACGTTAATTGGAGTTCTGAGGATATGTCATACAGAAAATTCTGTATTGTTTGGACTAATGAAGTCAACCTTAAGTTGCCGGCACAGAGTATAAAAGAAACGACCAACTGCAAAAGAAATTAATACATTTAATTCTTACCAAGTATATTTAATAGGATTTGATGCTCCTTTTTTCCTAAATTCGTCAGGGATTCTTTTTCCTTTATACAACTTTTGAATATCCAAAGGTGCCTCAGACCCATAAAAACCATATCGACCTTCAACTGTCTCCCGACCTGGAAAATTCTCTGCTGTAGCTTCTAACCACTTTTCAGCGACAAAAGCGCCAACAATCAACCCTTGCATTACAGGAAGAATTACTTCTGCTTTTTCAGCCTTGCTTTTGTTAAGACGCCAAGCATATCTGGTTGCTTCATATAACGAAGAATCTAAAGCACTTCTATTTATATTAATAAGCAACGCTTTATGTTGAAATTCAGCGACTTCAGCACAATATTTCTTAATTATTTCACTTGAATGCATGACACCAAATTCATTGTTGCCATGACCATCCATAATATTAGTAATACCAGGATAGGCGTCAATAAGTGCAGCTTCTACTTCAAAAGCAACACTCTCAGTTAATCCGTGTCGATGTATGACATGAGCAACTTCAAAGCCGGCTAACTTAATTTCTCTTATTCTCGCCATTTTTTCTGTTAAAGAGTCGCCTTCAATATCTCCTCGAATATGAGAAAAAACACGATTTCCCTTTCCTTTACCTATATAAAATGTTTCACCGTTTCTTGGATCAATTAATCTATAAACGTAATATTGTAGTTTATCTATAACTTCCGGCGGAAACGAATCTATCCTGTTTTCTGACACGGTAACTCCTTAAGCATATACCAGGGTCTAAAAGCAATTCCCGAATATATATTTTATTTGATTATCTTGCCTTGTTTTCATTATTATAGAAAATTATATCGATATAAAACTTAATATTGTTTTTTTCAGATGAAATTACAAACAAAAATATTCATTAATTTTATTTTGTTCAATCTCTCTATCTTTTCATTTTTCCATATCTATCAATATCATATTTGTTTACTATGTATGGTAGAAAAAAGCAATAAAATGCCACATCTGCTTTTCCATGTTACAAAGAATGGAAATGAAGAGTTAATTTAATTTAAATGAAAATTCAATAAGATTTTATAAAACAGAAGAAGGATTGTTATGAAAAGATCGTCAAAAGCCAAAGATTACAATACCACTTTGACAAGATTGATAAAAATTTTAAAAAAGTTGCAAGACGGCGAAACTCTACAAACGAAAAATATCGCTGAAGAGTTCCAGATAGACAATAGAACGGCACAAAGATACATAAACGACTATTTATCAAATTTGGTTGAATTGGAACGTATTGGCAGAGGAGTTAGACTAAAAAGAGATATAACTTTGGATGACAAAGAGCAGTTTGTTATAGATACACTTGAGAAAATGGCAGAAGATATGGGGAGTGAGTTTTACTCAAAAGCTCATTATTTGCTAAAAAAGCTCAAAAACTTTAATGAAAATCCGGTATTTACCAAAATTTTAATGGAAGATATTTCGGATAAGATGGATTATGTTTTAAAATTAGAAAAAGCAATAAAAAATAAAAACAAAATTGGATGCAGATACAGCGATACCAAAAAAACGGAGTATATATTGCATCCGTTAAAAATAGCTAATTTCGAGGGATATTGGTACCTAATAGCAGTAGATAACGAAAATGGATTGTTGAAAAAGTTCCATTTAAAATCTATAAAAAATATAGAGATAAAAGATGAAACTTTTGCTGCAGATAAAAATGTAATCGATAAACTCGATAGTGCCATAAATGTCTGGTTTCAGATAGACAGAGAACCGTTTGAAATAAGATTGTTTTTAGATCCGATAGCTGCAAAATACTTTCAGAGATTGCCGATAAGTAAAAATCAAAAAATTATCGGCAAAGACAACGAAGGAAGTATAGAAATCTCTTTTAAAATAACCCACGAAATGGAAATAATCCCTCTCATAAAATCCTGGATTCCGCATATAATAGTTTTAGAACCGGACTCAATAGCAAAAAAAATAAAAGAAGATGTAGAAAACTACTTAAAACTGCTCCCTTAAATTTCTCCTTTAACCAGACACAATATGTCCTTTTTGAACGATATATTTTTATATCTCTTCAAAAAGGCATATTTATGGAAAATAGTTCAAGTTTACTGGATAGAAGAGATTTCATAAAAATAAAGTTTTTTGTTTTAATGTATGCATATTTTTCATCAGTTTTTGGTATCAAAATTTTTAACAATAACGACAAACAAAAAATTATCGACTATGAGATTTTGGACAAACTTTTAGATCTGCCTTTCAGTGAAAAAGTCAAAAAAGAGATTGAACTTAGAGTCAGACTTCAAAAAAAATATTCAACAGACGCCAAGGGGGATTTGATACCCTTAAACAGGTTTTTTAAAGAGATCGGGACATATATCATATCAAATAAAAATATAAATGATTTTCACCTTATCCATAACTTTAAAGATCCTCATATAGATAGGATATATTATCTTGACAAAGCCGCGCAATATAACAATACGGAAGTATTGAGATACATAACAAGAAACATTTTATCGTTGGACAATAAAACTTTGGATAATGCTTTGCAACTTGCGCTAAAATCAAGGTCCTTTGATACAACTATTGAACTTTTAAAACACAACGTCAAAATATCAAAACAGACAAAAAAAGTTCTGTTTGCTCTTTATAAAGAAGAGAGAAAAAGCCCTTATTTTAAACGAATATCGCAAAAAACGAATATCCCTCTTTTATCTAACGAAAAACCTTGCAAACAATCTGTTAAACCAAAAAGTAGATTTGCTAAAAAAGCTATCGATTACAGTATGCAGTTTTTTGACATTGAAGACTCATTTTACGAATATGTACTGATAGTTGTAAATAACAGTTTGATAGATCTTTGCAATAAGTCATATATCGATGATTTTTCTTATTACAAATCACAAAACAAAATACATATTACGCTATGGAGTTATAAAAGGTATTATCCTATAGATTTTTTATCCATTATTGAATCAACATTCCAAGCTAATGGATTTGGACCGATAGAGGAGTATTTAGGAAAATATTTTAGACTCAAAAATTTACAATTCAAAGATATAGACTATTTTGATCTATTGAAAATAGAAATTTTTTGACAAAACCAGACACAATATGTCCAACCAAGTTGTTATCATTTTAGAAAAAGAGAGGAGAGAGTATGAAAAAATTTACTGAAAAAGAAAGAGAAGAGTTAAGAAAAAAGTATCGTAAACAGTTAGAACCGGTTATCAATGCAAGAAATTCTGACAAAATGACGATAGTTGAAAGATACTATATGCCTTATGGAAACGATGGCGAATTGTCAGTAGATGAGATAATCGACAAATTAATAGCTCTCGATGAAATCGATCCAAATGAAGGAACAGATGAAGAGTTTTTCAAAAAAGTTGATGAAATTGTCGGCGAGAGATTTGATATCCCGATGACGCCTGTAACAAATCCCAGATACAATGAATTATATTTAGACATTATGAAAGACAGATATTTAGACCCTACTCTTTTTAGAAAAGTCATGAGTTGGGATTGAAAGTCAAAGGTATTTTATGGATATTCAATCAAGAGCTCTGGGAATGATGTTGGGTATAGGTATCGGAGATGCTCTCGGCGCTCCGGTCGAGTTTTTGGAAAGTGGTGCGTTTTCGCCAGTAGATGATTATAGAGCAGGCGGAAAATTTAATCTACCTGCCGGATATTATACGGATGATACTGCAATGACGCTCTGTCTGGCAGATAGTTTGATAAAAAAGAGGGGTTGTGACCTAAAACATCAATTGGAAAATTATATAAAATGGTTAAATGAAGGATTTATGAGTAGCAGCGGTCAGGCTGTGGGCTGTGGGAAAAACACCTATTCTGCACTCTTAAAATATATGAAGACAAAACAGCCTGTATATCGTAATAAAAATAGAAAAAATGCAGGAAATGGCTCTTTGATGAGAATTGCGCCAGTGGCAATTTTTTATAGAGACAATTTAAAAAAAGCTATGCAAATAGCCGGTAAAACTTCATACACAACTCATGCACTCAAAATATGCGCAGACGCCTGCATGGTTTATAGCGGAATCTTGGTGGGAATATTGAGTGGCATGAGCAAAAAAGATGTTTTGAGTGAAGAGTTTGGAGAATTTTTAGTAGAAAAAGTTTTAAACTCTTATAAATTCGATGAAAAAATAGTTGACGTAATAAAAGGAAGTTATAAATCCAAGGACCGAGAAGAGATTGAGTCTTCGGGTTATGTTGTTCACTCTCTGGAGGCTTCGCTATGGGCTTTTTATCATACTGAAAGTTTCAAAGAAGCGGTATTGTGCGCAGTGAATTTGGGAAAAGACAGCGACACTATAGGAGCGATATGCGCAATGGCCGCCGGTGGATATTATGGTGTTGAGTCAATTGATGAGAAATATAAAGAAAAATTAAAAAATTATGAGCTAATATGCAATATTACACAAAAATTATTGGAAAGGAGAGGAAATGAGTAGAATTGGCAAAGAGGAGATCTTAAAAGCATGTACGCAGGGTATTAAAAACTCGTATGAGGAATATCTGGAATGGAGCAGTGACGAATGGCTATGGAACGCACCCGAGTATCTTTTGACTGTCAATATAGCAAAAGAGTTGTGGAAAATTGAAAAAGATGCAAAATTCATAACACTTGAGGATAATGTAAGAGCCACACTTAAAAATGCAGATGCTACGATAAAAGGCGGAATATCAGACCAGGCGAGAGCAAACGGAAGAAGCGATATCGTTTTTTGGTGGGGCAAAGGAACGCCACGTGGAATTATTGAAGTCAAAAATGCGGTTTATTCCAAAAAACATATCGATGAAGACCTGAAAAGACTTTATACAGTCTTGGAAAATGAGTCGGATATTGAGTTTGGCTTGACTGCTTTTTATGTGGACAGGCACCTTGAAAGCGGAGATGCAAAAAGTAGAGTCGAAGAACGCATAAATGAAAATCTCATAAATGCGATCAAAGAAGAAGCTGAGGAAAAAGGATTTAGGGTCAAGGAACATTATCAAGAAATCGCCACTACAAAGAATGACAAAGACGCCGCATTCGGTGTTGCGATCATGATTTACAAATAGTATATAACTTTTACGAATATCAAAAAGCTTCAATTTTTTGAAGCTTTTTGTAATCGATTTTCTATGACAAATATGATATGAAAAACAGATGTATATTAACGCATACTATACAACCAATATCGGTTCAAAAAAGTTTTCCAAAAACCAGGACGCTATACTGCTTCACGAAAAAATCATTTGCAATACTTCTTTACCAGGTGTGGCATTCAAAAGTTTTGACAAAAGCTCTTTACTGTTTGCTGTAGCCGACGGTGTCAGCGCACATCGATACTCTGAGTTTGCAAGTTGTAAAGTTTTAAATCTTTTGATGGAAAAGTTTTTCAAAAACTCTATAATCAAAGTTATCAGAGACATTCAGGAGGAACTGGAAACGCTAAGTATCCACTCAAGAAAGCTCAATGGAGCTTCTACTACACTTGCAGGTGTAAATGTAGAACATGACAAAGCCACTATTTTTCATACAGGTGATTCCAGAGTATATCTTATCAGAGATAAAAAACTGAAACTTTTGACGACAGATCACACTCAGGCAAACGCAATGCTAAAAAAAGGAGAAATAACAGAAGAGGAATTTCGAAATCTTTCGAATATATATTCTATGCTTATTGGATATCTGGTCTATGGAGAAAATGATAATTTGCCGGTTGATGTAACAAAAATCCATTTTGGATATAAAGATATTCTGCTCATCTGTACCGACGGTGTAAACGATAGTCTAAATGACAATGAGATTGAAAGTATTTTTAAAAGTGACGACCTAAATACACAAGCACAAACTCTCTTTCAAAAGATTTCACAAAAAGAGATCGATAATTTTTCATTTATAATAATCAGCAATGACCTCAAATAATATTCCTGATTTTATATTATTCCGTTTTAAATAAAAAGAGAGGAGTCAAATGAATAAGCTTAAAGACGCCCTGAAAAAATACGATAAAAACGAGCTCTGCAAAAAATTGAATTATCAAAATCTTAAAAAATGCAATAAAAGGATCAGTATACTCTTCGAAAGTTCGATCCAAGAATTTTTAAATGGTTCCTCTTACGATTTTTTATATTCAAATGAAGAGTTTTTAAATAAAATCTGTGAAATTTTAGAGATAGATCTGAGTGATGAGATCAAAATAGCCAAAGATAGAATAAATAGATTAAAAACAGTATTTCCTGCGTATATCAAAGTAAAACACCATTACAAACCATCAAGTTGGTCCGGGGCCATGGTGTTGGGGAAATTTACAATAAAAGTGGATAAAGAGAGGATAGTCGATAAAGAACTCCACGAACAAACCGAATATGTTCAAAAGATTATTAAAAAGTGGATAAAAAATTATGAATTAGAAATCCCTTATTTTGGATTCATATATCGGTACGATAAAGAGAAATATATCGAATTTGATAAAAACGGGAACCCTTTATAAAATCCCGATTTTTCTGATTTTATCATTTTTAAAACCAATTTCATCTTTTATAAGGGATTCCAAAATGTTTAAAGTAATCTCTTTTTGATTCAATATAGAATCCAAAAGCACTTTTTTAGCGATATTTTCTATCTGTCCTCCTGTTAGCTCAAAATCAGCTATTTCATCAATAAATACTTTTATTTGAGGAGCTCTTTTTAACCAAATCATTTTCCTGACCTGTTTGCTTGGCTTTTTATACTCTATTTTATAAAGAAATCTTCTGTTAAAAGCCTCATCCATATTTTCAATCAGGTTTGTTGTAGCTATAAAAATGCCGTCAAACTTTTCAAGCTCTTCAAGCAGAATATTTTGCATAGCGTTATTCATAACATCTACACTGTCTCTTGTATTTAACCTTTGTCCTATCAAAGCATCTGCTTCGTTAAATAGCAAAATAGGCGTAGTTTTTAACTCTTCTTTTGCTCTTTCATACTCTTTAAATATCGCTTTTAGTCTCTTTTCACTCTCGCCTACATATTTGTCTCGAATATTTGATATATCTACTTGCAAAATGTCTCTTTGTGATTTTTTAGCCAGATAGTAAGCTGTCGCAGTTTTTCCTGTCCCTGGAAATCCGTAAAAAAGCGCTACAATGCCGCTTGATAGTTTTGCGTTTCTGAGTTTTTTTGTAATAGAGTCAAAATTTTTCTTATCTATAGTTTTTGCTATTAAATCTATTTGGGTTTTAATCTCCTTATCTAAATAGATATCCTGATCTATTTTTTTGTAAGACAAATATTTGACAACATTTGAAGCAAACTCTCTTTTTACTCTTTTTTTCACTTTAAAAAGCCGATAAAAAACTTTCTCTTCAATTTCCAATCGAGGATCGTTTCTAAACTTTCCCTCCTCTTCAACTCTCACTATCTTGTTTTCTATAATCTTCAAATCTTCTGCGTAGATTTTTTCCATAAAACCTGCTATTTCTGAAAGGTTGTCAAATATTTCTTCAGCAAGATCCGTAGCATATCCCCCATTATCGCCCAAAACTTTTTCAATGATGGTTTTAAATACCACTACCTTTTCAATTGTAGAATAAGGACACAAAATAGATCTAAAATAATCATCTTTTATTTTTTTACTTATCTCTTCAACTCTTCTAAAAAACTTTTTTTGAGATATATTTTCTTCATGTCTTTTATTATAAAGAGAGTGTACATAATCTATAATTTTATAGTTATCACTAAAATCAACTTCTGAAAAATCATTATCCTTCAAAACCAGTTCATTAAATACATCTTCATCTATTTTTATTTCCGGATTTGAAATATTCCTTCTTCCGCTTTTCTCGAGAATTATCAAATCCTTTTTTTCAAGACTTCTTAAAACTTTTAGTACCTCCAAATGTTCTTTGGTCCCATAATCAACCTTTTTACTTTCAAGCAAATTTTCCAAACATGTATATCTACTATTTCCCAATAAATGTTTTAATACGACTAAAAATATTGCTGTCTCTTTTAAATTTAGATTGTATAGACTCATCAGCTTTTTTGTTTCATCTGTCTGTTTTATATGAAAAAAGTTCTTTGTTTTATTATCAATAGCAGAAAGTAGTCTATTTATATTCATACAATCTCCTTTGATTTGTATGATTATAAAATATAGAAAGTTCAGATTGTGTCTGGTTTTGTCTTGAATTATATTTATTGTTGATGCAAGTAATTGTCGATATCCTCTATTGACAATATTTCATATCGGGCTTCATAATAACAATCTATGTTGCGATAACCTGTATGATTATAATTTGCTTGAAAGTTCAATTTAAAGAAGCTTACGCGGAAAGTGGATATTATGTGTGGCTTGACTTTATCACCTCTCTTTTAAACATTTCATGCTTTTTTGCTTAATAAACCTTCAATTCATCTTCAACCAGATCAAAAAATATCGGTCTGACGGTAACCGCTCTTTTTTTATTATCTTCACGACTGTGGAATTCTGTTATATATCTGTTTGTATCTACTTTTTCGATAAACGGATAAACCAGATAGACTTTTTTACAATTTTCATATTTACTTGCATAGGCAAACATCTGATATAGATCGTTTTGGGAAATATCTTTTTCATCATTGATTATTTTCCATTTTGTATCTAACACTATTTTGCCATCATTTACAACTATATCTGGCTTTAACAAAAACTTTTCCGGCTTCTCGAAAAGATGATGTTTTTTATCTTGTAATTTTATGTTTTTACATCTTCTTTTTAAAAAATTTCCTACATAGCTTTCAAAAAGCAGATTCATATCGAACAGAAGTGCAAATGCCGACGAACCGCCCTTGAAAGGCGTAAAAGACTTGTTCAACAAAAACAGCTTTGACCAAAGAAGTGAATTTTGATAATAACTCATGCTTCTATCATATTTTATTTTGGAAAATGCCGCTTTTATATTTTTTATCTCATTTATCCCATCGAAAACAAATAAAAACTCTCTGATTCTTTGTTGATTTTTTGAACTTTTAGATAAAGAATAAAGTTTTTTAAGTGTGGTTTTGATGATTTTATTTTCGATTCTGTCCGGAAGATATTCATCATACTCAACAAAAAAGCGCTCTTTGTGTATAAAGTTTTTGGATATCTGCTCTTTTATTTTCAATTTTCCTTTTAAAAAGTTTTGATTTTCAACCCTGGTTATATAGTCGCTCTTTATTCCCTTTTTAACCAATATATCAAGTTCGTTTAGAAACATCTCTATAAAAATCTCAAGCAAAGGTAAGTTTTTTGTTTTTAGATTTGCTTTTTGGGAGTATTTGAATGGAGAGTTTTTTAACGTTTTTAACATTTTCAACAAAATCTTTTTTGATTTTTCAAAATCATCTTTATTTGAGATTTTTGGCAATATTTCCAAAACAAAACCACTTTTTGTCTGGATAACACCTACAAAGTTTTGACTTTTTAAAACTCCTTTTCTTGAATAGCCTAAAAACAGATTTTCATTTTCTTGGGCAAATGCTTCAAGCTCTTTAAAAAACTTTTCACCCACTTTTTCTTTATCAATAGTCTCATACTCTATAACTTGATAAAATTTATTCTTCATTCTTTTTCTTAATCGTAAATTTTTATATAACTTTCCGGATTCTCAAAAGCATCATAATTTATCTCGTAAACTGTTTTTTCATCATTCAAATCATCGATATCTTCTGTCCCAAATAACTCTTTTACTCTATTATCTTTTTTCTTTATAAATTGATACTTCTCATTATCTGTTTGACTATCTGCCAAAACAATTCTTATCTTTGCCCAGTCATCATAAAAATACTCTGCAAGAAGCGGGATGATTTTGTTTTTAAATATATTTTTGAGATCGTCAAAATCTTTGACATTCATAAAATATGCGTGACCGATTGTGTGATCTCTATCGTAAAGATATTCTATTCTTTGATTAATGCTTTCAAGCATAGATTTTATATTTATCCCATCTACTTCAAAATCCAATTTATTCGGATCCGGCATCATCTCTACAAACTCAAATCTTCTTCTAAGTGCAGTATCTAAAAGGGCAATGCTTCTATCCGCTGTATTCATTGTACCGATAATATACAGATTTTTGGGAACTCTGAAAGACTCTTTTGAATAAGGAAGAGTAACCGTCATTTCCTCTTCGGCTCCAAGTCTCTTATCCGGTTCGATAAGCGTTATAAGCTCCCCAAAGATTTTAGAGATATTCCCACGATTTATTTCGTCGATAATTAGTACATAATTTTTTAAATTTTCGTTATTTTCTACTTTAGCATCTCTTAATAGATACTCTAATAACCCTTCATAATATGGCTGTAAACCTCCACTAATAATTTTTTCAGCACTTTCAATATCGTATATTTTTTTTAATGTATTTATTGATAGAGTATGCTGTTTGCTACCATTTTCTTTTTCAAATTTTATACTTTTATCGGTAATTTCGAAAATATAAAACTTTTTTCTTTTCATTTGAATCTCAATTTTTTCTTCATCCATTAATTTATCAATAACTTTTTCTCTGAAAACATTTTCAAAATCTTTTTTTGTCCATTTATTTTCCGCATCTTCAAAATTCTTTTTTGCTTTATCACTTATTTTTTTGAAAATACCATCTTTTATTTCGTAACTAATATTTCCTTCACTATCAGTTTCGGCTTTTAACCCTTCAATAAACTCTTCATAACTATAACTTTGATGAAATGTTACAAATTCTATTTGCCCACTGTCTTTATATTTTTGAAAATTCTCTTTTGCTTTTTCTCTCGAATCCGGCTTTTTGCCTTCGATAATCTCCACAGCTTTTTCAATAACGCTATAAGTTTTACCTGTTCCCGGAGGTCCATAAAGGATTTGGTTGAGAGGAACAAAGCGATTAACTATTTTTTTGTTCAAATTTTCTTTCTCTTTAATTGGATTATTATTTTCTTTTAGTGCTTCTAAATAAGCTTTTGCTTTTGTTTTTAAAGTTTTAAATAGATTTTTATCATTAGTATCATTAGAATCCAATTTTTTTTGAGCTTCTTCAAATTTTTTAAATTCTATTTTTTTATCTATTATTGCTTTTAAAATTTCATTAATTTTTTTATCTTTAAATTCAGGGATTTTTTGAATAATTTTGATACCTTTTTTTAAACCATTAAAGTATGTATCTCTTTTTTGTTTATTATTATAATTTTTCTCTAAAAAATCTTTAAATTTTTTATCTTCAAATAGATCAAAACCATTTTTTTCAATACACCATTGAGCACTCTTTTTGTGATCTCCGGTAGAGTTATATAAATTTGACTCTAAAATTTTGGGTAACTTATATTTAAGTGAATAAGCTATTCCTACTAAATATTTATGAGGAAATTCCTCTCCATTATAAATTAAAGAATAAGAAACACTTTCTCTATGCCAATTATAATGTGGGGTATTTTTAATCTTTTTATATTCATTCATTGCTTTTATAATATCTTCTCTTGTAATATCTGAAAAATCTATATTTGGCATTTTTAACCTTTTTAAAAAATTTTATAACGGCAACACCGCTCGCAAACTTATTCATAACTATTATACTTATTCATAACTATTATAATAAATAGATTTTTTTTTCTATATTTTACATTTTTATTTAACAAAATCATGTCCGGTTTCACTTATCAATACAAAAACCCAAACAACCATAGGGGAATCTCATTTTTATAACCTATCTCTATATCGTCTTTGACAACGAATGCGTTTTTTACATCTTTTATCTGTTTTAGAGTTTTGTTTTTTCCTCCTATTTCAAACGTAAAATCACCCACCAAAAAGTCTCCCTCTTTTGATAAGAAGATATTTTCATTCAAAAATGAGGGTCTATTTGAAAAAAAATTTATTATCCGATTGACAAAAAAGGTCTCTCTTTCATTCCCTTTTTTGATATATCCGGTTATCGCTCTCATCAGATTTGTATTGTTCAGATACATTTTATCCTACTTTTGAAGTTTCGAATATCCTCTTCCTTTATAATGCAGATTTATTAGAATCTGTGCTTTTTCCAATAGATACAGATACTTCTTTTAAAATTTAAAGACACTCTTTCTATCAGTCTATGTTGTTCTTCAAAAAATTTTGCAAAGTCCATATAACATACAATTAGATATTTTGTTAAATCTATATTACACTTTACATCATTGGTTATTAAATTAAAATTTTCGCTGCGCTAAGAATAACAAACTCATAACTCTGATGGTATAAACCAGATGGTTTATTTCAAAATAAGCTTTTTCAACTCCTCTTTTGTAACTACCAAAAAATGCTCTTTTTTATTATGTTTTATGTAGCTTGTTTTTTTGATAAGTTCATTTAAAACCTTTTTCTTATCCACTTTTTCTTGATATTTACACTCAATAAAAGCGATATTTTTATCATCAAATGCAACGATATCGATCTCTTCTTTATTATTCCACCATCTGCCAACTTTCATTGGTTTGAAATCCAGAAATTTTTCTGGATCGTCGATTATCTGCTCTTTTATCACTTCCTCAAAAGCGAAAGAGACAAATCTATCGATAAAATTCAGCTCGATCTCTTGCATAACAGCTTCTATTTCGCCTATTTCAAGATAGCTATAATTTTTATATACATAATAAAACCAAAAGTTCAGAAATTTATCTTTTATTCTATACCTTCCAAATTTGCTTTTTAAAGGATTTTTTTCGGTAACCGGCACCTCCTTTTCCAAAATATCAAGCTCAATAAGTTTATTTAGATATCTTGTCAAAAAAGAGGCGTTAACTCCAAGAGAAGAGGCGATATTTCCTATTTTCGTATCTCCTTTTGAGATGACCTCAAGTATGGAAAAATAGGTGGGTGTTTCGCTGATCTCTTGTTTTAGTAAAAAATAGCCTTCGCTATAGAGATAACTGTTTTTATCCAAAATATTTTCTTTTAGGTTCTCTTCAAAGGATAGCTTCGGATCATATAAAAGCAGATATTTTGGAGTAGATCCAAAAGATGAGTAGGTTTTTAAAAGCGTATGGATATCTAAATTTGGTAAAAACTCATTGAGATATCTAAATTTAATCGGCTTGAGATGAATACTGTTTGTCCTTCTGCCATATAAAGGAGCATTATAGTTTAAAACTTCACTGTGCATCATGGATATAACACTGCCGCAAAGAATGAGATGGATATTTGACTTTGAAAGAAACATATCCCACGCTTTTTGCAATGTAGAAGAGAATGTTTTATCGACTTTTGTTAGATTTTGAAACTCATCGATCGCTATTATCAGCTTTTCTTCTATTTTTGCTTTTGCAAGATACTCAAATGCATTTTCAAAACTTTCAAATTTAAACTCTTTAGGAAGAGCAAAAAACCTTGTAATCTCTTTTGAGAAGAGTTCCAACTGAAGATTGAGATTTACTTCGGTCGCATAAAAATAGATATGAGGCTTATCTTTGATAAATTCTTCAATCAAAGCAGTTTTTCCAACTCTTCTTTTACTATAAATGACGCTAAAAGATGATCCTTTTTTTCGATATTCGCTATTGAGAGAGTTTAATTCATTCGTTCTGTTTATAAACATTTATGAACCTTGTCATTATGAATGATTTCATAATTATATAATACATATTTTTTAAAATCAAATCAACTTTGTATCTTTTAAATAAACTTGCAAAAGTAAACATAAAGCCTTTGTAAAAGTGATAAATGGCTTTAGTTACCGTTTTTTTCAAAAATATAATTTATTACAAAAAAGTGATGATACAAATTGTGTCTGCTTGGATTTTGGAAAATCTCTGTAGTTCCGAATTAGATGTTTTTTTATTTATTTGACACTTTGGATAACACTGACAAAAAAAGATTTCGCAGAAGTTCAGGAAGTAGTCATAAATACGTGGTAGCTGGGGACGGACTTGAACCGTCGACCTCCGGCTTATGAGACCAGCGCTCTCACCAGCTGAGCTACCCAGCCATTAACGAGGTGAAATTATACTTCAAAAAGGCTTGAATGTCAACAAAATTTTTAGCAGAGCAGGAGATTTGCCTTGAACTTTAGAACATTTTCAGTATCTCTTTAAGTGGCTCCTGAAACTCTTTGGGAACTTTCTTTTCCAACTCTTTTTGAAGTTTTTTCTCTACCTCTTTTTTGAGTAAAGCTCTTGCATCCACACTCACTTTCGGTTTGTTTACATCTCCTTTTATTTTCACATATACAGGTTTGTCTTTTATATCGATACGAAGTTTTGCATCAACCCTATTTTTTTTCATATCCAGAATAGCACCTTTTGAAGTGATATGGGTCAGGCGGCTTTGCATATCAAGATCGGAAATGATTATCTTGTCGTTTATTTTGCTTGTCACTCTTGTCTCTTTGTATATCTCTTTTGTTATATCAAACTTTGCCATCTGCTGCAGCAAAAAGGTCATCTGATTTGGTAATATCCTGCCGTCAAGAAGTTTCGCATTCAGCACACCCTTTTTTGTTTTCAGGTTATATTCCAGGTCCGCATCCATAGTCGAATCAAATACTCTCGGATACATAAGCATATCTGTAAGAGCCGTTACTTTTATGCCTTTGAGTTTTTTCATGACCTCATCATTTACAAGTTTCATATCAACTGTTCCGCCAAGAGTATCGGAATGGGCATTGACTATCAAATCTTTCTCTTTTTTAATGTCTCCGATTATCGTCAATTTGCCTCTTAGGTGCTGTTTTGTTGCAAAATAGAGCTTATCCAGATCAGGAATATCTACTTTAAAATCACTGCCAAATTTCATACTGTTTAGATCAAACAGCGCTTTTTTCACTTCCATATTAGCTACTGAAGATGCAATCTTTAAAGTAGCATTTGCAATCGATTTCTCTATAACGGCTTTTTGTACGGCTTTGAAACTTATGTTTGCATTTGTCAGATTGAACTCGTTTTTCAAAACTTTAGGGTTTGTTATGCCGTTTTTTACAAAAAGTTCTATATTCCCTTCCAGTTTTTTCGGATCGAGATTTGTAAGCATCGCTTTTGCATCTATGTCGGCTTTTGCATATTTTGGCCGATTCAGCATATATAACAGCTTTTCAAGTTTCGCGCCATTTATTGAAACTTTTGCAGATAATGGTTTGAACTCCTTCAAAACTGCGCTATATAATGTTTTGCTGTTTGCAACGTTGCTTGATCCAGTAATTTCGAGAAGTTTTCTATCACCTTTCGCATTGCCTTTCATATAGAAAGCTCCTCTTATATCGGCTCCCGTAACCGGTTTTAAAAGAGCAAGCTCTTTGATATCGACTATATACTCTATATCAATCCCTAAGTTTTTAGTATCAACATCCCCTTTGGCGTTAATTTTGGCAAGGTTCGATACAAATTTTGCATCGGTATTTACTATGTTTTTGTCAAGTTTTGCATCTGCATAGATTTTAAATTCTGTTTTGGGCAGAGTGATGTTGAAATCTTTTTTCATAAGAGCAGTATCTACCGTTCCTTTATCAACTTTTGCATGTATCTCTCCATCAAGATTTTCAGGGTCAAGATTTTCAAGTTTTACGGTAGCGTTAAGCTTGCCTTTCAAAAACGGAGGCAAAACTCCCATATAGAGCAGTTTAGCTATTTCGGCATTCTTAACAGCCGCTTCTACATTTGATGGCTGAAACTCTGAAAGTGTGACACTGTAAGAGGTGTCGCTGTCGGCAACGTCACTTTTTCCTTTTATGACCATCTTTTTTTCATTGCCTTTTACCGTACCTTCAGTAGAAAAAGGACCACGCAGTTTTGTCTTTATCAAAGGTTCAAGATTTTCAAGTTTTTTGATTTTTACATCATATACAGCATCTATACTTTTATCCAAAATTGCATATGAGCCCTTTGCCTCTATATACGAGGAAGGTCCTAAAACAGCTTTTATCTCAAATTGCGAAGGAGTAAGAGAAAAGACTTCGAGTTTTATCTTTTGTGGAAGATTTTCGTTTATTTTCGACTCTATTACCGGTTTTAGCATACTGTTTCCTGCTCCGGTAAAGAGCAGACCATATAGAGCAGCAATTATAAAAAAGATTATAACTACCATATAAACTAAGGTTTTTTTCATGATTTCACAGCCTTTGTATCATTCTTTTATCTAAACTTTTCGATTATAACAGATATATCATCAATATAAATTTAATAAATATTTTAACAATAAATATCATATTTATTTAGTCATAAAGACTAAAGTTTTCTCTGTTTCTTCTTAATTTTAAGTCATCTTTAAGAGTTTTTCCTATACAATTTTATCACTCAAAATTAGTGAGTGCTAATTTGGATAATAACTTTGATAAAAGGAGGATAAAATGAGTTTTCAACCACTTGGAAACAGAGTTTTGGTAGAAAGAGTCGACGAACCTGCACAGACACCATCAGGAATCATTATCCCGGATAATGCCAAAGAGAAGCCTCTTGAAGGAAATGTAATAGCCATCAGCAAAGAGGTTGAAGAAGAGGGCGAAATAAAAACAGGTGACAGAGTAGTTTTCGCCAAATATTCAGGAACAGAAATCAACCTGGAAGGTAAGGAGTACCTGATACTCAGCACTGACGATATTTTAGGAATTTTAAAGTAAGGAGGCAATAATGGCAGCAAAAGAGATACATTTTTCTGATATAGCAAGAAACGAACTTTTTGAAGGTGTCAGAAAACTTGCAGATGCAGTAAAAGTTACAATGGGTCCAAGAGGTAGAAACGTACTTATCCAGAAAAGTTTCGGTGCTCCGAGCATCACAAAAGACGGCGTGAGCGTTGCAAAAGAGATTGAGCTTCCTGCAACTGTAGAAAATATGGGAGCACAGCTTGTAAAAGAGGTTGCTAGCAAAACTGCGGATGAAGCCGGTGACGGTACAACAACTGCAACTGTTCTTGCATACAGCATATTTAAAGAAGGGCTTAGAAACATAACTGCAGGTGCAAATCCTATCGAAGTAAAAAGAGGCATGGACAAAGCTGCAGAAGCTATCGTCGCAGAGCTTAAAGCGATAGCAAAAGAGGTAAAAGATAAAAAAGAGATAGCACAGGTTGCTACCATCTCCGCAAATAACGATCCGAAAATCGGAGAACTTATCGCTGAAGCAATGGATAAGGTAGGTAAAGACGGCGTTATCACAGTAGAAGAGGCAAAAGGTATCCAAGATGAACTTGAAGTAGTGGAAGGTATGCAGTTCGATAGAGGATATCTAAGCCCCTATTTCGTAACTGACCCTGATAAAATGGAAGCAGTACTCGAAAATCCATATATCCTCCTTTATGATAAAAAGATATCAAATATGAAAGATCTGCTTCCTGTTCTTGAGCAGGTGGTAAAAACAAACAAACCTCTTCTCATAATCGCCGAAGATGTTGAGGGTGAAGCTCTTGCAACGCTTGTTGTGAACAAACTAAGAGGTACTCTAAACGTCGCAGCCGTAAAAGCTCCGGGATTCGGTGACAGAAGAAAAGCGATGCTTCAAGATATCGCCATCCTTACAGGAGGACAAGTAATCAGCGAAGAGCTTGGACGCACACTTGAAGGTGCAAGTCTCTCTGATCTGGGACAGGCTGGACGTGTAATCATAGATAAAGAGAATACAACTATAGTTGACGGTGCCGGTGACAAAGCTGCCGTTGAAGCAAGAGTCAAAGAGATAAAAGCTCAGATAGAAGTAACAACAAGTGAGTATGACAAAGAGAAACTCCAAGAAAGACTTGCAAAACTGAGCGGCGGTGTAGCAGTTATAAAAGTAGGTGCTGCAACTGAAACAGAGATGAAAGAGAAAAAAGACAGAGTAGATGATGCTCTAAGCGCTACAAAAGCAGCTGTAGAAGAAGGTATAGTTATAGGCGGCGGAACTGCACTCATCAGAGCTGCCAAAAAAGTAAACCTTGACCTTTGCGGAGACGAAAAGATAGGCGGCGAAATCATTCTAAGAGCCATTTCTTCTCCTCTGAAACAGATTGCTGAAAATGCCGGATTTGACCCTGGTGTAGTAGCAAACAATGTTGAGAGTGCGGAAAATGAAAACATAGGTTTCAACGCCGCAACCGGAGAGTATGTAGATATGTTTGAAGCCGGTATCATCGACCCTGTAAAAGTTGAAAGAGTAGCGCTTCAAAACGCGGTATCAGTTGCAAGCCTTCTACTCACAACAGAAGCAACTGTAAGCGAAATAAAAGAGGAAAAACCTGCCGCTCCTGCTATGCCGGATATGGGAGGTGGAATGGGCGGAATGGGATTCTAATCCCATTCAACCCTTCCCAAATATAAATATATTGTTTATCTTATATTTAACTTCTAAAAATCTTTTACTGCTCTATTATTTCCCGCTATTAAATCGAATCACATCCATTTTTATTTTTTATAATGTCCTTCATTTCATAAACTCAACTTAGAAATAAATTAACGTTATGTTAACACTACTGACTTACAATACTTAAATAATCCACCCAAAAGGAGATAAAATGCAAGTTAATGGTATGGGAATGCAAAATATGCATCAGAACAGATACGGCTTATTAAATGGTGGAAATAGAGATATGAAAAATATCATGCAATCTCTATCGTCAGAAGATAGAGAGATGATAAAAACAGAACTTCAATCCTTATCAAAAGAGGACAGACAAAGTTTGGTTTCTCAAATAACCCAACTAGATTACGCAAATATGGACAGCTCTCAATTAACAGCTTCTATAATGGAGATTTTAGGGGAAAATACTCAAACAGATTCATCATCGGTTTCTGATGATGAATCAAATTTTTCTACTTACGCATAAGAGAGTACCTACTCTCTTATGAATTTTTTTCTAATTTTAGGATTTGCCATATTTTCACCACGAAGCATCTTTAGTTTCATCTCTTCAAAATCTATCATTCCCTCTTTTTTATGTTCATAGGCTCCAAAGCCGTAATTCATCGGAGTTTTGTCGCCAAGTTTATACCACGCTTTTCTTGCGTCGATATATCTGTGCGTATCATCGGTATATACCCACAATTTTATATCCAGAGGGTTTTTCTGTTTTTCAAGCCACAAAACCATACACCCTATGTCGTCAAAAAAGTATGTCCTTCCGTTCGGAAACACGGCCTGGGCCGAGTGCTCTTTTGAACCCACCTGCATGGTGCACTGCACACATTGAACTTCACCGGGTCTGAAGTCAAGAGCTTTGCCCTCTTTGTTTCCTTCTTTGTAAACACCTATCTTTTCGCAACCACTTATCAAAAACGCGATCAAAATAAAAAAATAGAGAACTCTTTTCATAGCCAGACTCCGTTTTTCAGATAATATACAATCACATAGCTTGAGAGAATAATAACAAAAAGGGTGTTAAAAGCCAAAGAGACTCCATATAAATTTTTCTCTTTTTTCAAAAACAGCTTTGAAAATGCCGATGCAATACCTGAAAAAGTGCCTATAAAAAGAGAAATATATATAAAATATCCGGCATAGTAATACTCTTTTTGCAAAAAACAGAAGGGGCATCTATGCGTAGGAAGTTCGTATATATAAGGGCTGAAAAAGAGTATTATCGCGATAACCGAAACAAAGAGAAATATTATATTTAGCAGACCGTAAAAATATGCTCTTTTTAAAAAACCGGCTAACAGAAGCATTGCGTAAACTATGTAAAACAAAAGCACAGCATAAGTTTTCTCAATCATCAGCAGACTTCCAAGAAGACTCGTTTTTGCCGGATTGAACAATGCCCCGCAGCAGCTCACTATCCTAGATACGTCGATATCCGAAAAATATAAGACCTCCGTTACGATTTCAACCAAAAGAAGCAGAAATATCACAATAAAAAATCTGAATTTAAATTTGGTGTATCTGAAATCTTTTGTATTGAAATCCTCTTTGTCACTCAGCAGCCAAAGACCAAAAAGATAGATATTGAGCAGCTTCAAAAAAAGAAGCCCCACCCCGTATACGGAAGCAGTCACTACACCTGCGGCACACATAGCCCCGGGAATAACGTTAGACAACTTATCAAGAGTGAAAACAAAATAGAAAAACATAGGTATTTTTAAAGAAAGAGCGAACTTGGCGACCACGGAAGAGAGATAGTTCCTTTTTTCGAGTCTGTATTGCAGGGGGGTGTCTTTTTTGATATCAAAATACCTGACTATCAAAAAAGCATTTAAAAAAACGATACTGCAAAATATCAGTACCAAAAAATCGACTGATATATTTATAAGTATCTCCGGGCTCAAAAACATCCAAGTCCTTTTTCACCGTTAGACAATACGGCCCTCTTTTATCTCTACGATTCTATCTATAAACTCAAGTCCTTCAAACCTGGGATCGTGTGTTGCAATCACTATAGTCTTTCCCTCATTTTTGAGTTCTTTTATAATATCTATAAATTCGTTTGAGAGTTTTGTATCGAGATTTGCCGTAGGTTCATCTGCCAGAATAATCTCAGGAGAATTTATCATAGCTCTTGCTATTGCACATCTTTGCTGTTCGCCGCCGGAGAGATTTTTTACAGGTTCGTTTTGTTTGTGAACAATTGAAAACTTTTCCATTACCTGCAAAGCTTTCTCTTCAAGCGCTTTTGCCCCGATCGTATCCGGTATCAAAGGCAGTACCACATTGTCAAATACACTCATATCTTCCAACAGATTGAACTTTTGAAAAATAAATCCTATATGCTTTCTCCTGAACAGCGCCGCAAAGCTGTCGGGAATTTTTGATATGAATTCTCCTTTTACCTTCACGAGACCTACAGTCGGTTTTGTAAGAGCGGCTATGATGGAGAGCAGAGTGCTCTTTCCGCTGCCGCTGGGACCTTTGAGTATAACTGTCTCATTCATTTTTATCCCTAGATCGATATTTTTCAGTGCAACAACCTCTCTGTTTGTCCCCTTGTTATATATTTTGGTAATATTTTCGAGTTCGATTATATTTTCGTTCATATTCCTCTCTTTTTTTACATCTGACGAGATAAGAAGTGACAAAGTCACTGCCTGATCGCCTCTTCCGGATCTACTGTGGAAGCTCTCCATGAGGGGATGATAGTGGCTGCTATATATACAGGCACAGTTGCCAAAAATATATTTGCCAATAACGATATCTCAAAAACAGGTATCAGTTCAAAAGGGGGTTTAAGATGGCTGTAACCGGTAAATATATCTCTAATCAGCGGCGCTTGTAGAATATATACATACCCGTATGCAGCAAGTATACCTATCATATAAGCTCCAAAAGAGATGATAGAGCTTTCGAAAAATTTCAGCCGCAACACATCTTCCGTTCGCCACCCCAACGCTTTCAATATCCCTATCTCTTTTTTCGTATCACTTGCAGCCGAACTTGTCTTTTCGTAAACAAGTATAAAAAATGCAAAGAAAGAGGTAATAAGAAGACTCAGAAAAATTCCACTTTTATAATCGAAAATATTTTGATAGGATGCTTTTATGTCATTTTTTGTCAAAACTCTGCTATCCGGATAGAGCAACGATATCTTGTTTGCTACGGTTGGGATTTCAACCGGATTTGGCACTTTTACGGCAATATCCGTAACCATTTCTTCATCTATGCCAAATATCTCTCTTGCCGTCTCGATAGGCAGAAGTATAACGTCGTTGCTCTCTATCGCACTCTTTGCGTTAAATACTCCTACAAGTTCGATTCTTACCATCTCTCCGTCAGGCTTTACGAAATTGAAAAAGTCTTTATAATAGTTCTCTTTCAAAACTTTTTCCACCCCCCTGCCCACTATCATAAAATTGCTGCTGTTTAAATCTTGATATTTTTTTATAGCCTCGTTAAAACTCTTTTTATAGCTTGAGAGGTCAAAGTCAACTCCTATTACACTAAAATTGACTCCGGCTCTTGGAAAATAGTAGTATCCCCACACTCTTGGGCTCACTTCGCTGACTCCGGCGATATCTGATATCTCAAATACTCTGTCAATTTCAGATAGTTCAAGTCTACCCGCTACAATTTTCTGGACAAAGATATCAGGAAGCGTTTTGAGAGTAATATCCAGCTCTTTTTTTATCGAAAAAGAGACTAAAAAAACTGTTGTAAGAAGAAAAACAAGAAGAGAGAAAATAAAAAAAAGGGACAGGTTTTTCCAAACCCTTCGTTTTAAAGAGTTGACGGCAAAATCGAGCATTTTAAGGTTCAACTCTTATCTCCTCTTTGGCATTGAGATATGGAGGCGCAGAATATACAAAATCGGAAGGAAAATAGGGGTGAAGTTCAGGGTCTATTCCGAAAATCTCAAAAAGATCGGCAAGGCTTCTGTGCCTGATAAAGTGGGCTTCTGTAGAGAGTGCCAAATCAGGCAGAGAAATAGTTGCCACACTCTTTTCTTTTATTTTCAATCCCTTCTCTTTTGCAAATATATACAAGATCTCCCCTGCCCCCAACATTGCAATAAAAAATACTGCAGCAAAAAGAACTTTTATATGTCTATTCATCCAATTTTTCTACTGTCTCTTCCGTAATTTCATCAAAACTTAGGATTTTTTTGCCTCTGTGGTCTTTTTTGAAAACTTTTGCTTCATTAAGAGTAGAAAACGGTATAAGCTCATTTCCCATAGGCCCATATACATCGCTTCCCATAACAAAATATGCTTTTTTTGCATTTATGGGAACCTGCTTGTAATAATCAGTTACGCTCATTGCTTTTATTTTAGCATTTTTGTATCCCCATTTTGCAGGATTTCGAATAAATTTGAACATATCTTTTGCCCCGTCAAAATAAAGAACTTTGCCGTTGTCAAGAACTACTTTTGCCGCCCATCTCGGAAACTTGTAAACATACATTCCGCAAACTGGACATTTTGCATTTTTGGGTATCTTTATATTGCCGGCAGCAGGTTTTGAAGAAGCTTTTGGATTCATACCGCATTTGCATGGATTACACTTGCATGGACTGCATTTGCAGGCCGGATTTTTTTTCTTTCCAGATACACGCAAGTCTTTCGCTTCCCAGATATAAAGAGCAAGTGCCTGCAGTTTTCTGCCTTTGATATCACCACAGACTTTTGAAGATACCAGATACGCTTTAAGTTCACCGATATTTTTAAAATCTTCTCTCTTTATCTCTTTTTTGCACATCTTTTTATATATCTTTTCGCCTTTTGGATACATCATCATCTTTTTCTTTTTGGCAAGCATTGCACTATCTTTTTCAAGACTCTCAAAAGCGGTTTTGAATGATGTTTCAAAATCGACTATTTTGCCGCCGTATCTTTTTGCAAACTCTTCGGCGTCTTTTTTGGAT
The DNA here is from genome assembly GCF_015100395.1 of Nitrosophilus alvini. Taxonomy (NCBI): domain Bacteria; kingdom Pseudomonadati; phylum Campylobacterota; class Epsilonproteobacteria; order Nautiliales; family Nitratiruptoraceae; genus Nitrosophilus; species Nitrosophilus alvini. Next base: position 1,346,609 of record NZ_AP022847.1, read on the forward strand.
TTAAACGCTATCTTGCTGACCATACTCATTGTTCCGGGTACTTTACTGCCTATTACATAGTACGCTTTTTTTGCAGGTACAAGTTTTTCGGTTTTAGCATCTACCACAAGTATCTCTTTTACTTTGTCTTTGATATTTGGCCAGTCCGCTGCCAGACATCTTATAGAACAGTACTGTTTTGCGGTGCCGTCTTTGAGTTTTACAGCATGAGAAGTTTTGTAAAACATCTTCAGATTCATCCCGCAAACACTGCACCATAACTTTTCAGGCCCGCTTTGAACAAGCTCGGGATGTCCCGAAGCCATCTTTTTAAATCCAGCAGCATATGAGAAACTCAAAACCGCAGTTAATATAATCGTCACAAGATAGCGCATTTTGACTCCTTTTATCTTAGTTTGTATTCAATGGGTACTGAAATTTTGACATCTTCCTTAGGGAGCGGAAACTCTTTGGAGGCACTGCATATACATTTTACCGCACTCTTTTCAAGGATTTTCCTGCAGTTGCTTTCAACAACTTTTACATCCTTTATCTCGCCGGAAGGCTTTATTTTGAAAGATATGGTAACTTCCCCCTCAAGTCCCAGTTTTCTAGCAATCCTCGGATATCTTTTATATTTTTCAATAGCCTCTTTTATTTGGCTTGCATATTTTGAAATGTATGTTTCGCAATAAGATTTGGAAGATACTCTGTTTGCAGACTTGGAGACGGTAGTTTCAAGCAGTCTCGCTAATTCAAAAAAATCGTCGCTTGTAACATTTGCATCTTCAAAAATTTCATCCATAGCGATCTCTTCAATATACTCATCCTCTTTTTCGATAATTTTTTCAGGTACCGGCTTGTGTGTCTGTGTAGGTAAGGGTTTTGGTATAGGTTTCGGTTCCGGTTTCGGTTCCGGCTTAGGCTTAGGCTTCGGTTTTGGCTTGGGTTTTGGCTTCGGTTTAGGTTTGGGTTTGGGTTTGGGTTTAGGCTCTTCTTTTTTTACTATCTTTTTTGGCTTCTCTCTCTTTTTTTCGGCTTTTTTTTCAGAAGTTTCAGGCGGCAGTGAAACGGTATGAAAAGATGCAACTTTTATTGCAGTAATGTTCCCTTTTTGTTCAAAAATGTTGAATGAATAAAACAGTGACGCAAACAAAAAAAGATGCAAAAAAAATGAAATTAAAAAAGATTTTTTCATTTTACCGTTACTATGGATATATTTTCTATTCCGTTATTTTTAAGCACGTCTATAACTTTGACAAAATTCTCAAATTTGCTGTTTTTATCGGTACGTATGACAATCTGGTCTTTTCTGTTCAGTTTTGCTGTTTTTTCTTTTATCTCATCAACACTGACTTCTTTTGTATCAAGATAAAATTTCCCATCTTTTGTGATCGAAATCTCAATTTTTTTAACAGGAAGATTCTCTTTTGAGCTTCCGGCAGGAAGATCAAGCGGAATCGCGCCTTTGGCTATAAAAGTGGCTGTTGTCAAAACTATAACAAGCAAAACAAGCATAACATCTATAAACGGAACAACGTTTATAGAATCAAATTTTCTCATTTTCATTCAGTATCTCCCATTTTGCCACAAGTACCTCCATTTTTCTGACCAAAAGATTATAAAAAACAGTAGAAGGAATCGCAACAATAAGTCCCATAGCTGTAGCTTTAAGCGCAAGAGCAAGCCCTATCATTATCTCTTTTGTCTGAACCATTCCTGTCTGGCCCATAGCATAAAATGTAAGCATAATTCCCAAAACAGTACCAAGAAGGCCTATATAAGGAGCGTTTGATCCTATCGTAGCTATAATGGAAAGATTGTTACTCAAATCAATTTCCAGTTCATTTTTTTCACGATACTTTTTCAGATCTACTTTTTTGTAAAACATATACCTCTCAATTGCAAAACCGACTGCGAAAAAACTCATTAAAAACAACATTCCTATTATTCCGTAGTCCACCAACTCTTTCAGATTTTCCATCATTCTCCTTTTTCTCTATACCATGTAGTTTAGTATTTTCTCTAAAATCTGTTAAATATGTGTTAAACAGCTATCTCTTTGAGATCAAGAGTTATTTTTGTACCTCTACCTTTTTTAGAATCTATTCCTATTTTGATTTTATGTTCGTCGCAATAGGATTTGACGATATTAAGACCTATACCATATCCGCTCTTTCCACTCTGGGCACGGTAATATCTCTCAAAAATTTTCACTATCTCGCTCTCATCCATACCGATACCTGTATCTTCTATGATCAGTTTCTTTTCTTTCAAAACAACAAAAACACTTCCTGAAGGTTTATTATACTTTATAGAATTTGAAATTATGTTATCTATAACTTTTGCAAATCCTACTTTTTGAGCTTTTACATCCAAATCATCCAAATCATATGAAATTTTTATATCTTTTTTAATGTCTTCAAAAACAGTTATTCTCTCTTCCACCAACTCTTTTAGATTGAATATCTCATAATCGACTTTCTGAATCTCTCTTTTTATGAAATAATCCATCTCTTTATAGAGCCTCAGCAACTGGTCGGAAGCCTTTTGGATTCTCTCAAGTCTTTTGAGTTTTTTCGGATCGTCAATATTTTTTTTGAGCATTGAAGCATTAGCTATAATGGTAGCAACAGGAATATTTAGTTCATGAAGAGTGTCTTTTAAAAGCCTGTCCAAAAGTTCGTTTGTCTCCCAGAGCGGATTAAGGGCGAATTTTGCTATAAGTATTCCAAAAACAGATATTAGTACGATAGTGGCAAAAGCAGCAATCAGAAAACTTTTCTCATTCCAGCCTAATAACTCGAAAACAGTATACTGTGCACCTAAAACAATTATTGCAAAAAGAAGAGATAGTATTCCGAATTTCAGATAAAAATCACGCTTCAAAACGATAGCCTACACTTCTAATATTGCTTATTGTCTCTTTTCCCAGAACTTTTTTGAGATTGTTTATATATACTCTGAGGGCTCCCTCGCTTATGATCTCATCAGGGTTCCACAAGGTATTGTAAATCATCTCTTTTGTAACTGTCTTTCCTCTGTTTTTAAGCAAAAGAGCTAAAAGCTCAAGGTCTTTGGGATTTAATTCTATCTCTTCCTTGCCTCTGTAGAGCCTTTTTCTATTCATATCAAAAGAAAATTCGCCAAATCTGATATACTCTTCACCTACTGTTCTTCTCAAAAGCGCTTTGATTCTGAGTAGCAGTTCATCAAGATCGATCGGTTTTTTGAGGTAGTCGTCACACCCTGTGTTGAATCCTTGAGAAAGATCCTCTTTGTTTCTCATTGACGTTATAAAAATAGCAGGTGTGGTATCGTTTGTGTCTCTGAGTTCTTTAAGAAGGTCGAATCCGCTCATATAGGGAACTTTTACATCAAGAAGATATATATCGTATTTTTTATGATAGCACTTTTCAAGTGCAGCTTTTGCATCAGAAACCACATCTACTTCGAATCCTTCTTCATCCAAAAAATCCTCTATTGTCTCGGCAAACAGAACATCATCTTCCAATAGAAGAATTTTATAAGACACTCTCTATTCTCCATTTGAGTTTTTCTCCCGCAAACATAGGTACCACATCACTGTAGCTTTGAGGCACTTCGAAATCTTCATATAGAAGTACTACCTCTTTTTCGGGAGGTTTAATTTTATAAATATTTTGCGCATTGTCGCTTACAAACTTCTGAAGATTTTCCAAAACACCTGCTTCATGGAAAATCTGAGCAAGCGCCTGAAGAGCTATAGGAGCGGTAAAAACTCCGGCAGCGCATCCTGGAGCCTCTTTTTTTTCTCTCGGATGAGGGGCTGAGTCGCTTCCGAACATAACTTTTGGGTGAGCAGAGAAAGCCACACGCCTGAGAGCCATCCTGTCTTCCGGTCTTTTTGCAATCGGTTTGCAGAAAAGATGCGGCTTCAAAAGTCCTCCCGCCACATCATCAAGTGTTATATAAAGATGATGCAAAGTTATAGTGGCATATAGATTTTCATATCTATCAAGCGCCTCTACGGCATCTTTTGTAGTAATATGTTCCATTATGATTTTGAGATTTTTGAACCTTTTTGCAAGCCTTTCATAAATGGGTATAAATTCAGCCTCTCTGTCCATGACAAAACCGTTCGTCTCTCCGTGAACACAAAGAGGTATCCCAAGTTCGCTCATAGATTCAAGAACAGGAGCAAGAGCATCAAGACTGAAATTGTCAATCCCCTCTTCACTATTGGTGGTGATGCCTGCAGGATAAAGTTTTATAGCGGCTATATCTTCTTTGATCTCTTCCAAAAATTCATAATCATATTCAGTCCTGAAAAAAAGCGTCATCAAAGGCTCGAATTTCTCACCGCCTATCGCCTCTTTGATCCTTTTTCTGTACCCCTGAACAGCCTCTTTTGTAGAAACAGGCGGAATAAGGTTTGGCATTATTATCGCCGCACTAAAACTTTCAGCACTTAATGGCGCTACGATTTTTAACATATCCGCATCTCTTAGATGCAGATGCATATCAAGGGGTGATTTCAGTACAAGTTTCATTTTTTCCTCATGTAAATATATGTTTTTATAATTATAACTATTGAGTGCTTAAGAGATATCTTTTACATCTCTTCCCGTGCTTTTTCTACAAGTTCGGTCAGTTTCTCCTGATAAAGCCTTGCATCTTCTGGACTTTGGGCCTCAAATCTCATAACAAGTACCGGTGTGGTGTTTGATGCCCTTACAAGCCCCCATCCGTTCTCAAAAATAACACGAACACCGTCAACGTCTATTATATCTTTGATTTTTGGAAAATCGGCAGGTGGATTTTTAAGAAACTCTTTGAGTCTTGCAATGATTTTAAACTTTTTATCTTCATCTGTTTTTATCTTTATCTCTTCAGTGTTATACACTTTTGGCAGTTTTTCTATCTCTTTGTCCAGATCCATACCGTTTTTTATCAGCTCCAGCACCCGCAAAGTGGCATAAATAGCATCGTCAAACCCGTAGTATCTGTCCGCAAAGAATATATGTCCACTTACTTCCGCAGCAAGATCCGCATCAATCTCTTTCATTTTGACTTTAAGGTTGCTGTGGCCGGTTTTCCACATTACAGCTCTGCCGATTTTGTTTATCTCGTCATACATTACCTGTGAACATTTCACCTCTCCCACTACTACGGGATTTTTCATCTGCCTTGCAAAGAGTATTGCAAGCTGGTCTCCTTTGAAATTGTGTTTTTTTGTAAGCACAGCTATTCTGTCCGCATCTCCGTCATATGCAAAACCTATATCAGCCGTTTTCAGTGCCTCCTTTACACTTTTGAGGTTCTTCTCTTCCGAAGGATCGGGATGGTGATTGGGAAATGTACCGTCAGGCTCGCAGAAAAGTCCTTTATAGTCCAAATTCAATCCTTTGAATATATCTTCAAGAACTATGCCAGCAACTCCGTTCCCGCAGTCGGCTGCTATTTTTGCGTTGAGTCCTTTCAGATGGGAAAAGCTTCGCAGCATATATGATATATATCTGCTTTTTACATCTATTGTTATGTGTTCTTCGTTGTCTTCTATATGCATATCTTTGTTTGCCAAAACTTCTCGTCCAAGTGCATATATATCATCGGAGAAAAACGGTTTTTTATCTATCGTTATTTTAAACCCGTTATATTCAGGGGGATTGTGTGAACCTGTTATCATTACCGAAGCATTGGGAACAATACCGTCAAAATCGCAATAATTTGAAAAATAGTTTACCGGAGTGGGCACCATCCCCATATTCAGAACCTTGACGCCCGCTTTGTTAAACCCGCTGGCAAGATAGCCGAAAAGCAGAGGAGAATGAGTCCTGGCGTCATACCCTATCGCTACATATTCGCCAATCTCTCTTACTCTTTTTCCTAAAAAATATCCTATCAGTTTGACAGTTTTTTCATTGAGTTCTTTTTCGAAAATTCCTCTTATATCATACTCTCTGAAAATGGTTGATAACATCTTTTACCTTTCGGTTTTTGAAAGAATTATATCGAAAAAAAAGGTTGAAGGACGAAGATTGAAGGGAGAGCCGTAAAGAAAAAGCAAACTGCTTTGCTTTTTCAGGCTCGCACGGCGAGGCGAATATGCGGGCGGAGCCTGCATCGCCTACGCCGGTTTACCGAAATAGTGAGCGAAGCGAACAGGTTGATAAAAGGGTGAAGGGCGGGATTTTATTCCCGCTTCTTCCTAACTATATCGCTCTTTTGAATTCAGGATAGGCTTCAAGCCCGCATTCGTTTACGTCAAGTCCTTCCACCTGAGCTTCATCACTTGCTCTGAATCTGATTATTTTGTTGATGACAAACAGAACTATAAAAGATGAGACAAAAGCAAAAAGTCCAATGACGGCTATACCTTTAAGCTGTCCCATGAGAGTTATACCCTCTTGCGGATTAGAGGCAAAAATACCGACTGCCACAGTCCCCCATATACCGTTTACAAGGTGAACTGACAAAGCACCTACAGGATCGTCGATTTTCAGTTTGTCAAAGAATGGAACCGCAAATACAACAAGTGCGCCACCCACTGCGCCTATCAGTATAGGGGTGTATTTGTCATATAGATCAGGCCCTGCTGTAATAGCCACAAGTCCGCCCAGAGCACCGTTTAATATCATAGTAATATCAAATTTCCTGTATTTTATATACATCAAAATCCCTACTATGATAGCTCCTGCAAGACCTGCCGTATTTGTATTCATAACGGTCAACGCAACCGCATCAGCATTCTCTTTCGAACTGATTGAACCCACGCTTCCGCCGTTGAAACCGAACCAACCTATCCAGAGGATAAAGGCACCAAGTACTACAAGCGGAATGTTAGATGCCGGAATAACTTTTACTTTTCCGTCTGCATATCTCCCTTTCCTCGGGCCTATTATAAGAATAGCAGCCAATAGCGCCCATCCGCCTGTAGAGTGGATTACGGTTGAACCCGCAAGGTCATACATGTTCAGATCAAGAACAGTTCCTTGTAAAAGATCCGCGCCCCAAGATATGTTTACTACCAGAGGATAGATAACGGCAGCCATAATTACCGTAAATATAGTAAGAGGAATTATTCTAACCCTTTCACTAACACCACCGCTCATAATGTTGATAACTTTTCCAACAAATGCCATCTGAAAAAGAAACGCAGCCCATTTACTCATAGAATCGTTTTCCCACGATCCAAATGCCAAAGTATAACCTATAAGAAGAAACGCCATTGAAGCAACGGCATAAATCATAGTGTTGACAGTTAGAACCGCTGTAACGTTTTTCGTTCTGACAAGCCCCGCTTCAAGCATAGCAAAGCCAGGTACCATAAAAATAATGAGTGTCATTGCGAAGAGTGCGAAGAATGTATCTATAATATAAGAGAAGTCAGTAGCACCCATTTTCTCTCCTTTTTAAAATTTTGGTTATTTTATCAAAGGAGAAAAAGAATGGGTGCTTAAATTTTAGGCAATTTTTGTGGGAGTCAAAAATTTTTGCCTATTTTTTAATCATCACAATGCTTCTTCGTCTGTTTCACCTGTTCTGATTCTTACTACTTTTTCTATGTCGGTAACAAATATCTTACCGTCACCTATCTTTCCGGTTCTTGCTGATTCAACTATCTTTTCGATTATATTTTCAACTTCACTGTCAGGCACAACTACTTCTACTTTCACTTTCGGAAGAAAGTCTACAACATATTCTGCTCCTCTGTAAAGTTCGCTGTGCCCCTGTTGCCTACCGTAACCTTTTACTTCACTAATAGTCATACCGCTTATACCAGCTTCTGTAAGAGCATCTTTCACATCTTCAAGCTTGAAAGGTTTTATAACCGCTTCAATTTTTTTCATATCTTCTCCTTCATTTTACAGAAGCAGAGACTGTTATTGTCTTCTGCCTCTTTTTCGAGTATTTTACACTCTTTTATCTATATTTTCAATTTTATACAGCTCTTGTAGATTTTGTAAATTCAGGATACGCTTCAAGACCTGTCTCTTCTATATCCTCACCTTCATACTCTACCTCTTCACTGACTCTTAATCCCATTATTAATTTGATGATATACCATATGATAAAAGATATCACAAACGTAAATGCGCCAATTACCACAATACCTTTGATCTGAGCGATTAAACTTACATCAGGATTAAATATCCCCACTGCAAGCGTTCCCCATATACCGTTTACAAGGTGAACAGAGAGTGCACCTACGGGATCGTCTATCTTTAGTTTATCAAAGAAAGTTACAGCAAATACCACAAGTATACCTGCAACAACACCGTCAATAAAAGAGACCATCATTCCAAGATCAGGTCCTGCGGTTACCGCAACAAGTCCGCCAAGAGCACCGTTTAAAACCATTGTTAGATCAACTTTTCTATAAAGAAGTTTTGTAACTATAGCAGCTGTTACCGCTCCTGTAGCAGCAGCCATGTTTGTATCGGCCATTACCATGCTCACAGCGTCTATATCCTCTTTGCTTCCAAGTGCCAACTGACTTCCACCGTTAAATCCGAACCATCCCATCCAGAGAATAAAGGTTCCCAGTGTGGCAAGAGGAAGATTCGCACCTGGAATCGGTTTGATTTTTCCGTCTTTTGTATATTTTCCCTTTCTAGCACCCAGAAGAAGAACACCGGCAAGAGCCGCCCAGCCTCCGACAGAGTGAACTATGGTAGAACCTGCAAAGTCACTGAATCCATCAATAATCCCGCCAAGAGCCGTACCGCCCCATGTCCAGTGCCCCTGAATCGGATAGATAACAGCAGTAAGTATTACTGTAAATACCAAAAACGGCCAGAGCTTCATTCTCTCAGCTACCGTTCCGGATACTATACTTGCAGCAGTCGCAACGAAAACTACCTGAAAAAAGAAATCGGCCATGAGAGAGTGGTCACCGTTGCTCATTCCGCTAAGCGCAAATCCGCTGCCAAAAAATGCGTTTCCTTCTCCATACATGAGGTTGTAACCTATAAAATAGTACATAATACATGCTATCGCATACAGAAGTACATTTTTAAGTAGTATAGTGGTTGTATTTTTGGATCTTACAAGTCCGGCTTCAAGCATAGCAAAACCGGCTGCCATCCACATTACCAAAACGGCGCTTATAACAAGCAGAAAGCCGTCCAGTACATATTTGACGTCAGCAAAACTTTCCATCTTTTCTCCTTTTTAATTTTGCATATCGAAAGTTTAACATTTTTAATACTCCTTACAGTATGTCGTTTTGATTAAAATTTAATCAATCTTGCCAGAAGGTATATCATATTTGATTTTTTTATATTCAATATAACAAACTCCCAAATACTACAAGCATCTAACAGCAAAAAATAACTTTTACATATTTTAATCGTTGAGAGTTATTTTTTATTTATGTTTGTTATTAGCTCAAAGAAAAAAGGTTGTTGATTGTTTTTTAATCAATTTTTTGCACTTTATTGTGTATTTTTCTTGTATCATTTTATTGATTCCACATATAAAAGGAGATCTGATGAAACTTTCGGAACTTAAAAGTGCAGGCCACTGGCCAACGCTTCTGGCCGCTTTTTTATACTTCGATTTTAGCTTTATGGTCTGGACTATGTTAGGACCGCTTGCTACAGAGATAAGCGAATCGCTTGCAAGAAGCGGTACTTTTTTAGATCCGAACCAGAAAGCTACACTGCTGGCCATCCCTATACTTGGCGGCGCGATTTTAAGAATAGTTCTCGGCTTTTTTGTTGATCAGATAGGTGCCAAAAAAACGGCTATTATGGCACAGTTGATCGTAATTGCCGGCCTTTTCTACGCATATTTCAGAGGTGAAGCAATAAGCTATCAAGAACTTCTCTTTGTCGCTGTCACTCTCGGTTTTGCCGGTGCCAGTTTCGCTGTTGCTTTACCTCAGGCCGGTCAGTGGTATCCGCCCAGACTACAAGGAGTCGTGCTAGGACTCGCCGGAGCAGGAAACATAGGTGTTGTCATCGACTTCCTTTTTGCGCCTAAAATCGCGGAGATATGGGGATGGCCTGCCGTATTTCTAACTGGCGGAGTACTCTCTACTATAATCCTTGCTACATATATATTGATGGCAAAAGACGCACCGCCGGAGGTTTACAAACCAAACCCAAAAAAACCGGCAGACTATTTGATGCTTCTCAAAGATAGAGATACCTGGTGGTTCAGTCTTTTCTATGCGATAAGCTTCGGCGGTTTTGTCGGATTTGCAAACTATATGAAAGTATATCTTATGAATACGTATCAAACCGATATGAGCTATTTCGGACTAGAGTTTATAAACGAACCAAACGTAAAAGTCGTAGCAGGATATTTCGGAGCACTATGTATATTCGCAGGAGCTGTTTTAAGACCGGTAGGAGGTGCCGTTGCCGATAAGATAGGCGGAGTGAAATCTTTATATATATTTTTCAGTGCAGTTGCCGCCCTCGCTATTTTAAATGCCACACTGGTCCATAACTTCTATCTGGCAATTTTTGTACTCTTTTTGATTATGGCAAACCTGGGCATGGCTAACGGCGCTGTTTTCCAGCTGGTACCACAGCGTTTCGGAAAAGATATAGGTATCATGACCGGTATTATCGGATGTGCAGGAGGGCTTGGAGGAACAGCTCTTATCAAAACACTAGGATGGAGCAAAGCGGCATTTGACGGATACGGGGCAGGATTTTTTATATTTTCTGCTTTGGTTTTGTTTGCCATATCGGGAATATCTCTGGTAAAAACCAGATGGAGAACCACTTGGGGTGTTACGGCAGGAGGAAAGATATAGGAGATTTTACCTCTCCTGTACTATTAAGAAACAAGGACTCTCTAAAATGGACAGCAAATTTCTAAAAGCAAAGATTTCAAAAAGCGTCACTTCAAAAGATAATACCGTAAGCGATGATTTTTGTGACGTGAAAGTATACGATGACATCATCATAGCCGTTTTATGCGACGGTGTGGGAAGTGCTCAAAAAGGCGGTGAAGCTGCCAGAAGGGCTGTAGAATACTTTATAAAAAACTTCAAAATAAGACCCAAAAGCTGGAGTATCAAAAAGTCTCTTCTGCATTTTGCAGACTCAATAAATAAAATTCTCTTTGAAGAATCCATGCATGAGTACGGCAGGCCTGAATTGGTCACGACTCTTTGTGTTGTGGTAATAGACGCAGACGAGTGCCACGGCATAAACATAGGTGATTCCAGATGCTATGTGGCTCATCCCGACAACACTGTAGTACAGCTAAGCATAGACCACACAATAAAAGAGGAGGGAATGGAACATATTTTGAGCGAAGCTCTGGGTCTGAAAAAAAGCATCACTCCAGCCTATTTCGATATAAAAATAGAAGACGGCGCTTCTGTCATGCTCTGCAGTGACGGGGTATATAACAATATAGAAAACAGAAGACTTGAAGAGCTCCTCGTAAAAAAAAGAGACGCAAAATCTTTGGTAAAAGAGGCTCTTAAAAATGCGGTTAAAGCAACACTCGATGATGCAAGTGCAGTAACGATAGATGTGGTAAATACAAATAAACTGAAAAAAATTGCAGCCCAAAAACTGCCTATTCCGGACTCATTGAAAGCCGGCAAAAATATAGACTCCTTTTTACTCAAAAAACCCCTGATACAAAACAACAGAGTCTGGCTTGCCGAAAAAGAGGGCAAAAAATATGTACTTAAATTTCCGCCGTTGGAAGCAAAAAGGGATGAAAAAATCCTCGACGCCTACCTGAAAGAGGCGTGGAATGCAAACAGAATTAAAGCCGGTTTTTTTGTAAAAGCGTGGATACCCGAAAACAGAAGCTGCAGATATTATGTAATGGAGTACCTTGAAGGAGAAACGATAGATAATGCTATCAAAAAGAGACCGCTCTTTGTAGACGATACGGTTGAGCTTGGAAAGTTTCTCCTTAAAGCCAGTCAATATCTGCTGAGTCTGGGTCTGGTTCACGGAGATTTGAAACCTGAAAATATCATAATTACAAAAAGAGACTCAAAAAGTGTTTTTAAACTTATCGACTACGGCTCAATCATAGATATGTTTTCTATAACAAGCAGAGCCGGAACTCCAAGCTATCTGGCGCCGGAAAGATTTAGAGGAGAAAGTATCAGCGAATCGACGGAAATTTTCGCTATAGGTGTAACTATGTACAAAGCACTGACAGGAAAATATCCTTACGGTGAAATCGAACCGTTTCAAACACCGCAGTTTTCAAAACCGCCTCAAAAAATATCAAAATACAACAAAAATGTTCCGGGCTGGCTCGAAGCGGTAATACTAAGAGCCATAGAAAGAGATATCGACAGCAGATACAGCCACTACTCGATGATGCTTTATGATCTGGAACATCCTGAAAAAGTGCAACCATATCTTAAAAACAGACCTTTTATAGAGAGAAACCCTCTTCTGTTTTATAAAACACTTTCGGCACTTCTTGCATTGGCTATAGTGCTTATATTGGGGTTTTGTGAAAAATGACTATTTTTTATGCAAAAAAGAGGACAAAAAAGTTCCTTTTAAACATATACTTAAAGTATATCAATTAGAGAGGATTTCTGATGGATGAAAACATCAGCGCTGTAGAAAGTTTTATAGACTATAAAGCCGCTACCGGAATGCAGTGCGGCAACTATTCCATAGATCTGCCCGAACTAAAAGAGGGCGAACAGTACAGATTTCATTTCGACGCTACAAAATGCATAGGGTGCCACTGCTGCGAGGTGGCGTGTAACGAGATAAATAACAATCCTGTCGATGTAAAATACAGAAGAGTGGGAGAACTTGAAGGCGGAATATTTCCTGACGCAAGTTGGCTGTTTATCTCCATGGGATGCAACCACTGCATAGACCCATGGTGCCTCAAAGGTTGTCCCACCAAAAGCTACATAAAGATAGACAACGGTATTGTAATTCACGACGATGAAGCCTGTATAGGCTGCCAATATTGTACGTGGAACTGTCCCTACGGCGTTCCTGTATACAACAAAGAGAGGCATATCGTCACCAAATGTCATATGTGCTACGAAAAAATAGAAGCAAAAGAGACTCCGGCCTGTGTTCAGGCCTGTCCGGAAGGCGCGATAGAGATAGAGGTGGTAAACAAAGAAGAGTGGATGAAAAACTCTATCGATAAAGAGGGAAATGCCCCGGGACTGGTTGACGCAAGAGTTACCATGTCTACTACCAGATACACTCTGCCTCAAAATCTGCCGCCGAAGATGCATCCTGTGGATGAAGGGCAGATAAAACCATCGCATCCTGAAATACCGCTCGTTTTTATGACCGTTCTTACGCAGATTTCGCTTTTCGGTTTTCTTGCACTTTTTTTAGGCGACCTTTTCGCCTCATTTTCCTCAGCATTGCCTGCTCCGGATTTTTGGGTGGCCATTGCCGTTTTGATACCCGCTGCGGCAGGTCTGCCTCTGTCGGCTCTTCATCTTGGACGCCCTTTCAAAGCTTTGAGCGCTATGAAAAATATAAAAACAAGCTGGCTTAGCCGCGAAGCTGCCGCTTTGGGGGCATTTGTATCCGGAATGACGATAACTGCCCTGCTCTATTTCTTCAATATTGACGGTTTTGCAAGAATCGCAACAGAAGCCCTTACGGCTGCCGTCGGCATTTACGGCATATTTTCCCAGGCCATGATATACATGATAGAAGCAAGACCTTCGTGGAACAGAAAAACAACTATATACAAATTTTTCGGAACTGGATTTGCCGGAATACTGCTTGTCGCTGCAGTAGCTATAGCCCAAAATCGAATAGATATAGCAAACTCACTTATCGCTCTTGCCTTGCTTTTGGGAGCTCTGCAGATATATCTTTTTTTTGAAAGCAAAAGATTTTATGAGATGCTAAATCCCGATCATAGATACTTTTATCAGCTTGATAAAACCAAAAAGCTGTTATTCGAAAGATTTGGCAGACTTTACAAAATCAGACAGATAACACTTATTACAGCAGCCGCAGCTCTTCCGCTTTTGGTATCGCTCTTTCTTAGCAGCCACAACACCGTATTGGCGTTTTTTTTGGCAGTTCTTGCATTTGTCACCGCTCTTGTAAGCGAACTTATAGGAAGGCTTTTATTCTATACAACAGCAGTTCCTCTGCAGCTTCCCGGCAACTTTTTTGCCGGAGCTCAAAGAGGATAGAGTCAAAACAGTTCAAAAAGAGGTATTGAAATGATAAAAAAGATAAAAGATTTTTTGGGACTCGATATAAAAGAAGACAGATATGCCCTTGCTGACGACCCGGTTTTCGGAAAAGTAGCAAAGGAAAGAAAACCGGATTTTTGGGTAAAGTCCGCATGCGGATACTGCGGTGTGGGCTGCGGCCTTTATATCGGAGTCAAAGAAGGTAAAGCCGTTTACACAAAAGGAGACCCTGCTCATCCGGTAAATCTCGGCACACTCTGCCCAAAAGGGCTTAGCGAACATCAGATGCTATACAACGACAACAGAGCTCTTTATCCCAAAATAAGAAAAAACGGAAAACTTCAAAACGTATCTTGGAAAGAGGCGTTCGAATATACGGCAGAAAAATTCAAAGATATCCAAAACCGCTACGGCAAAGGAGCGGTTGCGGTAATATCCACCGGACAGCTTTTGACAGAAGAGTTTTACACTCTAGGAAAATTCGTTCAACTAGGACTTGGAACGAACAACTACGACGGAAATACAACTCTTTGTATGGCAAGTGCGGTTATGGGATACAAACAGAGTTTCGGAAGCGACGGACCTCCGGGAAGCTATGAAGACATAGCAAAAGCCGATACTGTTTTTGTCATAGGGGCCAATCTGGCGGACAACCACCCTATTATCGTTCATCATCTGATGAAAAACAGAAAATCCAAAAAGATAGTGGTTATCGATCCAAGACGCTCAAAAACAAGTCAGCTGGCCGATATATATATACCTATAAAACCGAGAACAGATTTGGCTCTTATAAACGGTCTTGCATACATTATCTGGGAACAGGGCTGGTACGACGAAAAATTTATAAATGAAAGAACAACCGGCTGGAAAGAGTTTGTCAAACATCTACAAAAATATCTGCCGCAGGAGTGCGCGTACATAACCGGAATAGATGTGAAAAAACTGTATGAGCTCGCAAAGCTGTATGCAAAATCGGATAAATCACTGATATGCTGGACGATGGGTGTCAACCAGTCGGCCCAGGGAACGGATACGGTAAGCGCTATAAACAACCTGGCGATAATGACCGGCCATATCGGAAAAGAAGGAGCCGCTCCCTTTTCCATAACAGGGCAATGCAACGCAATGGGCACGAGAGAGTTCGGTTTTACCAGCTCCATTCCCGGATACAGAGACTTTGCAAGTGAAAATGACAGAGCCGAATTCGCCTCTTTGATAAATGTTCCTGTGGAACTGATACCGGATAAAAGAGGCTATAAATATGCGGATATTATAGATGCAATTGACAGGGGCGAGATAAAGGCTCTGTGGGTTGTATGTACAAACCCATATGTGAGTTTTCCGGATCAAAACAGGCTCAGGAGCGCATTGAAAAAACTCGATATTCTGATTGTTCAAGACGCTTTTATGAGTGATACGGCCCAGGTTGCCGATGTTGTTTTTGCAGCTGCTACATGGGGAGAAAAAGAGGGATGCTACACAAACAGCGAAAGAAGATGCAGCCGTGCAAACAAAGCAGTAGAACCTCCTGCAGACTCCAAAAGCGATTTTGAGATAGTGGTTGAGTTCAGCGAATATTTCGGCGCAAAAGACCTTCTCTTTCCAGGATGGAAAAAGCCTGAAGATGCTTTTAAAGAGATAAGGAAAATCTCCAAGGGAAGGCTCTGCGACTATAGCGGTATGACATATGAAAAGATAGAGAGACTTGGCGGCATACAGTGGCCGTGCAATGAAAAATATCCAGAAGGCACACCAAGACTCTATACTGAAGATATCGATTTCAGGACGTCTGAGGGCAAAGCCCGTTTTGTAACGGCTGATTATAGATCTCTGGAAGAGAATATTTGCGAAACATTTCCTGTAATATTAAATACCGGAAGATGTGTCGAACATTTCCATACAAGAACAAAAACCTCCAAAATAGCAATTCTCGACAACCTCGCCCCTGAAGCATGGATAGAGATAAACCCTGCTGACGCCAAAAAGCTGCAGGTCAAAAGCTACGACAGAATAAGCATAAGCAGTAAAAGAGGCAGGGTAGATAATCTTGTGGTAAAAATTACAAACCTTGTGGCTCCCGGAACGGTATTTGTACCGTTTCATTTCAATACGCAGCTTATAAACAGAGTTACAAACTCTCTCTTTGACCCCATATCCGGAGAACCCAATTATAAACAGACAGCCGTGCAGCTTCACAGCAAAAAAGTGCCTGAAGGCATAAAGCCTAAAAAAACCAAAATTGTCGCAAAGCTATGCTATGAGAAAAAAAAGAGACGTATAAAAACCGAAGAGATAAAAGCAAAATCAGGAGAATTTTGATGACAGACAGACTAAAAAAAGCAAAAGAGCAAAGAAGCAAAAAGATAAACAGGGTAGAAAACATAAAATCGCTCAAAACTCCCCAGGAGGCATTTGAACAGCTTAAAGAGTATGCAAAAAAAGGTTATGAATCCATACCGAAAGAAGATAAAGAGTTTTTTTTAAAATGTTTCGGGATATTCGATAGACCCGCAACTCCGGAAAAGTTTATGCTAAGAGTAAGGATCCCCGGTGGAAGAGTTACAGCCTTGCAGGCAAAAAAACTGGGCGAAGTGGCAAAAAAATACGGCAACGACTATATCGACCTTACTACAAGAATGCAGGTTGAGCTGCGATTTTTGAAAATCAAAGATTTGCCTCAACTTCTTGAAGAGCTGGAAAGTGTGGGTATTACCACTTATCAGACCGGCATAGACAATTTCAGAAACATAGTCACAGATCCGCTCGATTCGATTGCGAAAGACTCTGTTATAGAGAGTTTCGGTCTGCTTGAAAAGCTCCAGAATTTCTACCTTAAAAAACCTCAATGGATAGGATCGCTCCCTAGAAAATTCAATACCTCCATAACAGGTTCACTATCGAACAGATGTAATGTTTACGGCCATGACTGCTGTTTTGTAACGGCATTTAAAAACGGGCGATACGGATATAATGTCTATCTTGGAGGAAAAGTCGGAAAAATAGCACAAAATGCAGATGTTTTCTTGGGCAGTGAAGATGAAGTGCTACGCTTTTATGAAGCTCTGATAACTGTTTTTAAAACTTACGGATTCAGAGACAACAGAAACAAAAACAGACTCCACTTTCTGATAAAAGCGGTAGGGATGGAAGAGTTTATAAAAGCCGTTTCAAAAGCTGCCGATTTTGAGTTTGAATCCGCAGGGGAGACTCTTTGCTCACTAGAACACTTTGATGCAAAATACGGGCGCGTCGAACTTAAAGACGGCTCATTTGCTATACATGCCGTTGTACCCGCAGGAATTTTTACAGGCTCTGATATGATAGAAGCCTCTGAAATTGCACAAAAATACGGCAACGGCGAAATAAGGCTGACAGTTGAACAAAATCTCTATATAACAGGAATAAAAGAAGAGGATATAAAAAGTGTTTTTGAAACACCTTTTTTTCATAAATATCAAAATATCGACACCCCGTATTTCAACAACCTTATCTCATGTGTGGGTGCAAAACATTGTCCGTACGGTGTGATTGAGGGCAAACCTGACGCTTTGGCAATGTCAGAGTATCTAAGCTCGAAAATCTCTTTAAGCGACGGCAAAATACGACTTTACTGGTCGGCATGTGTAAAAGGATGTGGAATTCACGAGTTTGGTGACATAGGATTTATAGGTGCAAAAGCAAAAGTGGACGGCATTACCGAACCCGGCGTCGATATAGTCCTGGGAGGAAGTCTGACAAAAACCGATTCGCCTGCGCATACCATACTCAAAGCGGTGCCTCTTAGATTTGCAAAATATCTTGTAGAAGAGATTGTTTTGGAGTATGCTATACACAGAAGAAAAAACGAAAGTTTTGAAAAGTTTTTTGAAAGAGTACTATCTTTGTACACATATTCTGCTATATCGTTTATGGCGACTTTTAACTACGCGATGAAAAAAGAGAAATTTGATTATAGATTTTCTCTTCCACAAAAACCTGAAACAGGAAAAAACGAACATTTTGAAATATTCGATTTCGGATGCAGGATATACAAAGACCTTGTAGGCGAAAAACCGTATCTTGAAATTTTGGATTTCAGACCCCTGGGCAACCAAAAGCCTGCAAATCCTTCAAAAATCATTCCAGAAATACCAAAAAAAACAGGTAATTTGATATATAAAATGATTTCTCCAAATCCAAACGAAAGATACATGGCTTTCAGCGAATGTTTGAACGAGCTAAAGCTGTGGTAGTCCAAAAAACGGGGGCTTTGGCCCATACTGAAGCGACTCTGCTTCAAATTTTCTTCTCACCCTCTTTTTGACATTTAAATCCTCTAAACAAATATTGCCATTTATAGATAAACAAGAAATATTTTAAGCCACAAAAAGATATAATATCCCAAAAATATATAAAAATATAGAATAAATCAAAGGGTTTTTATGGCTGATCTGTTTGAAAAACATCAGGATATTCAGGAAGTCGATATCGAAGATAGCTTAAAAACAAGCTATCTTGATTATTCGATGAGCGTTATCATCGGACGGGCACTTCCAGACGCGAGAGACGGTCTGAAGCCGGTACACAGAAGAATACTTTACGCAATGAATGAGTTGAACCTCACAAGCCGTGCAGCATACAAAAAGAGTGCGAGGATCGTGGGGGACGTTATAGGTAAGTATCACCCTCACGGTGATACAGCCGTTTACGACGCACTTGTTCGTATGGCACAGCCTTTTTCAATGAGAATACCTCTTGTAGACGGACAGGGAAACTTCGGCTCCATCGATGGCGACAACCCGGCTGCGATGAGATACACTGAAGCCAGAATGACTGCTCTTGCAGAAGAGCTATTGAGAGATATAGACAAAGATACGGTCGATTTTGTTCCAAACTACGACGATACTATGCAAGAACCAGACGTTCTTCCAAGCCGTGTGCCAAACCTTCTTCTAAACGGAAGCAACGGTATAGCCGTAGGTATGGCTACCAATATTCCTCCCCACAGGCTTGATGAACTTATAGACGCTCTTCTGGTCCTTATAGACAATCCTGCCGCACAGGTAGAAGAGCTGATGGAGCATATTCAGGGTCCGGACTTTCCTACAGGCGGTATAATTTTCGGAAAACAAGGCATCGTTTCTGCGTACAAAACAGGAAGAGGCAGAATAAAGGTACGAGCAAAAACCCATATCGAAAAAAGAGGCAACAAAGAGATCATAATCATTGACGAACTCCCTTATCAGGTAAACAAAGCAAGACTCATAGAACAGATTGCGCAGCTTGTAAAAGATAAACAGATCGAAGGTATCAGCGAAATAAGGGATGAGAGCGACAGGGAAGGTATCAGAGTAGTTATCGAACTCAAAAAAGATGTCTATAGCGATATAATACTCAACAATCTTTATAAATCCACAAATATGGAGACAACTTTCGGAATAATACTTTTGGCTATAGAAAATAAAGAGCCTAAAGTATTTACACTTCTTGAGCTCCTGCAACTTTTTCTCAAACACAGAAAAACGATAATCATCAGAAGAACTATATTCGAACTTGAAAAAGCAAAAGCACGAGCACATATACTTGAAGGGCTCAAAATAGCTCTAGACAATATTGACGAAATTGTACGGCTTATAAAAACCAGTGAAGATGCAAAATCGGCAAAAGCAGGACTCATTGAGAGATTTTCTCTAAGCGAAATTCAGGCGCAGGCCATTTTGGATATGAGACTGCAAAGACTCACCGGGCTTGAAAGAGATAAAATAGAAAACGAGTATCAGGGGCTTTTAAAAGAGATAGAAAGATTATCAGCAATTCTTAAAAGCGAAGAGAAACTGAGCGAAATTATAAAAGAAGAACTGATAGAAATCAAAGAGAAGTTCTCGACTCCTAGACTTACGGAAATAGTTGAGTCATATGAAGATATTGACATAGAAGACCTTATTCCGAACGAACCTATGGTAGTGACAATTACACACAGAGGATATATAAAAAGAGTACCTCTCAAATCTTATGAAAAACAGAAACGCGGCGGAAAAGGAAAGACTGCCGTCACCACATATGAAGATGACTTTATTGAAAAATTCTTTATATCCAACACCCATGATACTTTGATGTTTATAACAGACAGGGGACAGCTGTATTGGCTAAAAGTATATAAAATACCGGAAGCCAGCAGAACTGCAAAAGGAAAAGCGGTAGTAAATCTGATAAATCTAGAACCCGGAGAAAAGATAAAAGCGATTATACCTACAACAGATTTCCAAAAAGACAAGTCTTTAGCTTTCTTTACCAAAAACGGTATCGTAAAAAGAACAAACCTTAGCGAGTTTTCCAATATAAGAAGCAGAGGGGTAAGAGCAATAACGCTTGACGAAAATGATGAACTTGTCTCTGCAAATATCGTCAATCCGGATACAAAATGGCTTTTCATTATAACCAGAAAAGGAATGTGTATAAGGTTTAAAGTCCAAGATGTAAGAGAGATGGGCAGAACCGCACGTGGAGTCACCGGTATAAGATTCAAATATCCCGATGATGAGGTTGTCGGAGCGGCTATCATAGCCAACGAAAATGAAGAGCTTCTGACTGTCAGTGAAAAAGGTATAGGTAAAAGAACAGAAGCGAGTGAGTACAGAGAACAGAGCCGTGGCGGAAAAGGTGTCATCGCTATGAAACTTACACCAAAAACAGGAAATGTGGTTGGTGTTGTAATAGTAGATGAAAACAAAGATCTTATGGTCCTCACCAGTACAGGGAAGATGATCAGAGTCGATATGCAAAGCATCAGAAAAGCCGGCAGAAACACAAGCGGTGTCATGATAGTAAGAGTTGAAAAAGGCGACAAAGTAGTAAGTATAGCAAGATGTCCGAAGGAAGAAAAAGAAGAGATTGAAGGAGAAGAGCAGTGAGAAGATACAATGTTGCCATCGTCGGAGCCACCGGGGCTGTTGGCGAAGAGATGATGAGAGTACTTGAAGAAGTAAATTTTCCTGTAAACAGACTTATCCCCCTGGCAAGCAGCAGAAGTGCAGGTGAAACGGTTCAGTTCCACGGCGATGATATCACTGTTCTTGAACTGACTGAAAACGTTTTCGAAGAACAAGATGTGGAAATTGCACTTTTTAGTGCCGGCGGAAGCATATCGGCACGTTTTGCACCATATGCCGTTGAAGCCGGCGCAGTAGTGATAGACAACACAAGCTATTTCAGAATGGATCCTGAAGTTCCGTTGGTGGTACCTGAAGTAAATCCTGAAGATATAGCAGGATGGAAAAACAGAGGAATAATAGCCAATCCGAACTGCTCTACAATACAAATGGTACAGGCTTTAAAACCGCTTGATGATGCTTACGGTATCAAAAGAGTCGATGTAGCTACTTATCAGGCAACAAGCGGCGCAGGAAAAAGTGCGATGGAAGAGATGGTTATGCAGATGAAAGATTTTTTTGCCTTCAAGCTTGATGAGAGTCCGCATGAAAAGTTTCCACATCAGATCGCATTGAATGTTATCCCGCAGATAGATAAATTTATGGATAACGGATACACAAAAGAAGAGATGAAAATGGTAAACGAGACAAAAAAAATTATGCACAAAAACATTGAAGTAAGCGCAACCTGCGTCAGAGTGCCCGTACTGAGAGGCCACAGCGAAGCAGTGACCGTTCATTTTGAAAAAGATGTAGATACAAATGCAGCCAGAGAAGTTTTAAGAAGAGGAAAAAATATTGTCATTATGGATGATCCGCAAAACTCCGAATATCCTATGCCAATAACAGTAGTAGACAAAAACGAAACATATGTAGGAAGAATCAGAAAAGATATATACAAGGACAATATTTTGCATATGTGGGTAGTTGCGGACAATCTCAGAGTAGGAGCCGCTACAAACGCTGTAAGAATCGCACAAAAATGGATAGAAACGGAGAGCATATGAATATTCTTGAAAAAGTTTTCGAATCTGTTTTATGGAACAGTAGACTCTTTATAGTTTTTGCCGTTATTTTTGGTATGCTGGGTGCGGTTGTGCTTGTTATTGTAGCAAGCCTTGATATTTTTCATGTCTGCATAGAGGCTTATAAAGTTCTTACCGGTCCTGAACATCCAAAAAATTTTCATGAAGTTCTTATCGGTGGTATAATCGGAGCAGTCGACTTATACCTTATTGCAGTAGTTTTGATGCTGTTCAGCTTCGGTCTATATGAACTTTTTATTTCAAAAATAGATGTGGCAAGAGAGAGTGAGTCTTCAAAAATCCTTCAAATAAGATCTCTGGACCAGTTAAAAGATAAACTCGCAAAAGTTATCGTTATGGTGTTGGTTGTCAGTTTCTTCAAAAGAGTTCTGGGAACATCTTACGAAGGACCACTTGAGATGCTCTACTTTGCAGGTTCTATACTGGCTCTTGCTTTAGGACTCTATTTTCTTCACAAAGGAGGCAGCAACGGCAGCCATTGAGAATCGGCTATTTATTGATTTTTCTCAATTGTGAATAGATTTTATATTAAAAGGAAAGAAATATGGTATTTATAGATGCATGTTTTAGAAAGGAGACGCCCTATACTCCAATATGGATGATGAGGCAAGCAGGAAGGTATCTTCCGGAATATATGGAAGTAAGAAACAAAGCTGGAGACTTTTTGACTCTTTGTAAAAATCCCCAGTGGGCCAGCGAAGTAACAATACAGCCTATCGATATACTCAATGTTGATGCTGCAATACTTTTCAGCGATATCCTTGTAATTCCTTTGGAAATGGGTATGGACCTCAAGTTTGAAAAAGGAGAAGGACCGGTTTTCAGTGATCCTATAAGAACTAAAGAGGATATTGACAGACTATATGACTATCCTGAAGAGAGACTCACATACGTTTATGAGACAATAAAACTCACAAGAGAGAGACTTCCAAAAGAAAAAGCTCTTATAGGCTTTAGTGGCGCTCCATGGACTCTGGCTACATATATGGTTGAAGGTAGCGGATCCAAAACATATGCACAGATAAAAAAACTTATCTATACAGACCCAGAATTTATGCATGCGCTTATGATCAAAATAACAGAAGCTGTAAAAGCATATCTTCTAAAACAGATTGAATCGGGTGTAAATGCTGTAATGGTTTTTGACAGCTGGGCAAGCGCACTTGAAAAAGATATGTTTTTTGAATTCAGCTGGGAGTATATGAAAGATATTGCAGAGTTTATAAAATTGAAACATCCGGATATTCCGGTTATTCTTTTCCCCAAAGGTATTCCAGGATATCTGGATAAAATAGACGGAAATTTTGATGTTTTCGGAGTCGACTGGGGAACCCCTATGGAACTTGCCAAAAAGCACCTTGGTGACAGATATGTCCTTCAGGGAAATATGGAGCCTTGCAGACTTTATAACAAAGAGGCGACAAAAGAGGGTGTTGAGAAAATAGTAGAAACCATGGGGGCAAAACCTGGCCATATATTCAATCTGGGACACGGCATGCTGCCTGACCTTCCGGTTGAAAATGCAAAATACCTGGTAGATTTGGTCCATACATTAACAAAAAGATGAGATACGTTTTTGGACCTGTAAATTCGAGACGTTTCGGGCTTTCGCTCGGAATCGATCTCAGCCCCGATGAGAAAAGCTGCAATTTTGACTGTATCTATTGCGAACTCTCACCATCAAAACCGACTAACTTTATAAAAAACCCTCCAAAACCGGAAGAGATTATAAAAGAGCTGAAATCCGCACTGAGAAAATACAAAAATATAGATGTTATAACCATCACGTCAAACGGAGAACCAACACTATATCCATATCTTGACATACTTGTCGATATGATCAACCGGATAAAAGAAAATACCTCTTTGCTTATACTCTCAAATGCTGCAAATATAGCCGATAAAAATATACAGAACATTCTAAAAAAAATTGATATTGTAAAGCTCTCTTTGGATTGCGCTACTCAAAAATGTTTTAAAAAAATAGACCGCCCGTTAAAAGGCACTGATATAAACAAAATTATAGAAGGAATAAAAAAGTTTAGAAAAAAATTCGATAAAACTCTGATAATCGAAATTCTTTTTGTAAAAGGTATAAACGACAATGCCGAAGAAGCCAAAAAACTTGCTCAAATTCTTTTTGAAATAAAACCTGACAGAGTAGATATAGGCACCATAGACAGACCGCCTGCATATAAAGTACAGCCTGTAAGTTTCAAAAAGCTTTTCGAACTCTCCTATTTTTTCAAAGAACTTCCGGTAAATATTGTATCAAGAAGAGATTCAAAACCTATGAACAAAGATTTGAGCGAAAAGGAAATACTTAATACGCTTAAACACAGACCGTTTACTTATGATGATATAAAAACTGTACTTTCAAAAGATTCTTTGAAGATTTTTGAAGAGCTGTTAAAAAAAGATTTAATAGAGAAAAAATATGTATCAAATGTAGTTTTTTATACGCCCAAATATTGACAAACAGACTCTTTTGATATATAATTCTACTCGTCTTTGAAAGAGAAAGCTCACTCATTCCGGGTTAGCTCAGTGGTAGAGCAATCGGCTGTTAACCGATTGGTCGCAGGTTCGAATCCTGCACCCGGAGCCACTACTTCAAAAACCCCCATTTCACAGACTTTATAGTTTAAAATATACTTGGTATCAGTCAAAATCGGTGTTTTCAGCTGACAACATCCGTAATAGATAACGAATAATACTTTATCAGATTAGATTTTAAATATAGTTTTTTGTTTTTGTTCCTATTACGTTGTGATTATCTTTGCAGCATCTATTACAAACAAGAAAATGCAGAAACTTCTTTTTTAAAACTGTTCCGAGAGTCTTGTTATTTAGTTTTTTTAAGACTCTCGATATATTTTGCTACTGCCATCATCTCTTCATCGGTTAGTTTTGTAGCCCTGTTTCTCATCATATTTCCGAAACCGTACTGGTTCAGTTTGCCTGATTTATAAGCTTTTAATTTCTCCACTATTTTTTCAGCCGGCCAGCCTGCTATGATTTTACTTACTTTCAAGGAACTTTTTTGCGCCCTATCTCCATGACAAACAGAACATGTTTTTTTGAAAATTTTCGCTCCGTCCGCAGCCCACAATGAAGTTAAAACAATAGAAAAACTTATAATTATAATCTTTTTCATTTAATAACCTTTACAGTTTTATTGTGACACAAGTGTAACATTTTTTAGAAAAATGTTTTATTAATCCAGCTATTTAGTTGCCGACTCTTTCTTATCCTTTTCCGCCAGAATTTTATCAAGTATCTCAAACACTTTCTTACTTCCATCTTCCATCTCTTCAAGAGCATCCAACAGCTCTTCAAAAGATGTTTTATCCTGATGTATTAGATCAAAAATCTTTTTTGTTCCATTATGTACCGTAGCATGAGGAATCTCTAGTGCCGAAAAGGATGGTGCATCAGAAAAAAACTCTTTGCCTTCTCCTTCATAATACCATTTTCCTAGTCTGCAGTTGTGATGGTCAACAAATTTAAACGCTTCCTCTTTCTTTGCAATAGAAATATATGTATTCACTTTCCATATTACATGATCGAGTTTCGCAAGACTCATAAAAATTCTGTTCGAAATCTTATCTATATCGTAAAATGTCAATCCTATTTCACTATTAATATTTGTCAATGTTGTTTCAAAATTATCGATTTTTGTATTGATCTCATCAATTTTTTTTGATACCGCTTCCGAAAAATAATCAACTTCATTGATCTCTTTTCTCATCGCTTTGATGATGTCATTTATCTCTCCGATAGCTTTTTGGGTTCTGTCGGCAAGTTTTCTAACCTCATCTGCAACAACTGAAAAACCTTTTCCAACCTCTCCAGCTCTTGCTGCCTCTATAGCGGCATTCAGAGCCAAAAGATTTGTCTGATCGGAAATATCCCTTATCAAGGAAAGTATCTTGTCAACCTCTTCTGCACGACCTAAAAGTTCCTGAACAGTTTTATGGGACTCTGAAGCTGTCTCATCCAGACTTTTTGTCTGCTCGGATATATTGGTTATATTTTTTAATACATCTTCAAAATGTTCATTTATATTTTTTGCATTTGATATCGATTTCTTTACAAAATTTACAGACTCTGCTATATTGGTCTGGATATCTATAAGCCCCGGTTTTAGATGTTCGTTCTCATAACCTAAAAGAAGTTCATCATAATCAATGCACTCTTCTTCCTCTTTTTTTTCATTCCTGCATCGGTCAAGTTCGCCTTTTAGGCGTTCTATCTCTTTTCTTAGCCTTACATTTTCCTCTTGCAACTTATTTGTCTCTTCATTGTTGCTGCTTCCAAACAAAAACATGGCGCGCCTTTGGTTTTAGTATACATTAATTTATAACATTTTATTTTAATTTATTATAAATCTACAAAAAGAGATAAACTATTTACCGAGTTTTTGTTATACTTTTAAAAACAACTTTCAAAAGGAGCACCATGAACATCTCGAACGAAGGCCTATTGGCACAGCTAGGATATAATGTGGACGAAAAATCCCTCAGACAACTAAACGATACTATTGAAAACACAAAAAAATTTGACAAGATAAAAAAACATCTTATTGCCTTAAACGACAACCTTAAACATACATCTTCTTATGTAGCGCTTTCAAACTCTTTCAGTTATTTTAAAATAAAGATAGACACTGATAATGAAACTATGATAAATGAGGCCAAAGAGATAATCAACAAATGGGCCGACAAATACAATGTAAAACTAAAAAAGGTGGAAAACAAAGAAACCTTTTATATAATAGGTGTAGAAAAATAGTGTGAAAAAATTTTTGATATATCTTTTTCCATTATTGCTTTATGCTGACCCGCTGCTATTAATGGAATTTGGCTCAAGCACAAAAAGTAGCAGCAAAAATTTTTATGCTCTTTCATATGGCATAAAGACTCCTTTAATAAATCTTCCCACATATACAAAACTTTATGTGGGAGGGTGGAAAGAGCCTGAAAGCTCATGTTTTACCGGAGTTAGCGAAGGTATTTTTTTCGGTAAAAATCTTTTTTTTCTGGCTGAAATCGGTATAGTTTTTTTATCTGAAACAACCCGCAATCTCTCTACAACTTTCGAGTTCAGCGAAAAAGCAGGAATTGGCTACAGATTTGACAGTTATATGGTTTCTATAAATTTCAGACATTTCTCCAACGGGGGAATCAAAGAGCCAAACAGAGGAGAAGGTTTTATTACAATGGATTTTTATATATCCGGATTTTGATAAATTCCGCTTTTACCTTTTCGCATCAGCCAGAGTCAAAGCAAAAAGCGGACTGCAGCCCTCTTTACGCAACACACCCACAGCCTCACTTATTGTAAGTCCTGTGGTTATTACATCATCCAAAAGAATAATATCTATACCTTTTTTCCCCCTATATTGAAAATTTCTCGGATTTTTGAGCCTAAACTCAAGACTCTGCCCAGAATAGGAAACTTTATTTTCAGCCCTTAAAGAACCGTATAGAGGTTTTATGTTTTTTGTTTTCATAGCTTTAGCCAATATGGCGGTATGCGAATAGCCGGATACTGCAACATCATCTATCCCAACCACATACGCTCTCTCTTCAAACTCCTTTGCAAAAAGAGAGAAGCTATTTTTTGCAAGAATCCTGTATATATAATACCCGATATATTTATGTTTTGTCTTGAGAAAAAGCTCTATCTCGGAGTAGGAGTAGAAAGTGTAAATACTGAAACCATCAGCCGTTTTGCGCTCTTTAATTGTAGGAGAAAGATGCTTTTTCTGGCATTCCCGGCAGATATGAATGAGTGAAAGTCTGTCGCAGAGCAGACATTTCACTGCACTAACTCTTTATTGGCTTCAGCTATACTTTTGATGAGTGATTTGAGTGATAGATCGAGTATCTCCTGTGCAAAATCTCTTATCTTTTTTGCACTTCCCACCGGTGATATCCATTTGCTCTCATGTATTTTTATCACTTTTGTTACACTTTTCGGACCCCGTTTCACATAAAGAGTTATTTTTGCACTTCCGAAAATATTTTCGCCTGTAAGTCTCTTTTTATCATATTCGATAAAGAACTCTTCTATCCTCACGTCTATGTCGAAATTCTCCATACCTTTTGCTATGAGAGCATTCTGTATGGCGTTTTTGAAAATATCTGCCAACTCCTGAGCGGAAGTTATATCAGCCAAAGAACCGTCAGCCGCTTTTATGACACCGATTCTGGTTTTAAATTCTCTTTCGTCTGCCACATTAAGCCCGTAAGAGCCTGATACACTATATTTTTTTCCCTGATACGGCTCAAATACAACATTTACGCCTTTATAGGAACATCCCGCAAACAGCACTGCCAGAAACGCCGCAATTATATATTTTTTCATTATCTCCTCCAAGGGCTAATCGATTTTGAGAACTGTCAGAAAAGCCTCCTGCGGAAGCTGCACTTTGCCTATCGCTTTCATTCTTTTTTTACCTGCTTTCTGTTTTTCAAGAAGCTTTCTTTTCCTGGATATATCACCCCCATAACATTTCGCCGTCACGTTTTTACCCATGGATTTTACCGTTTCTCTGGCTATGATTTTATTTCCTATGCTAGCTTGTATGGGAACCTCAAAAAGCTGTCTGGGAACGATCTCTTTCATCTTTTTGACAAGTTCACGTCCTCTGTACTGTGCTTTGGCTTTCGGAACAATGATCGAAAGTGCATCTACGGGCTCGCCGGCAACTCTGATGTCAAGTTTTACCAGATCCCCTTCTTTGTATCCTGAAGGTTCGTAGTCAAAACTGGCATACCCTTTGGTTACTGTTTTGAGTTTATCATAAAAATCCATCACTATTTCATTCATTGGTATCTCATACTCAAGAAGAACTCTCTCTTCGTTAAGATAATCCATCTTGAGCTGAACTCCTCTTTTCTCATTTAGAAGAGTTATGATATTTCCCAAAAATTCGGTCGGAGTAATTATCGTAGCCTTTACATAAGGCTCGTAAATTTTTTCAATCTCCTGAACAGGAGGCAGTTCACTCGGATTTTGTATCTCTATTTCGCTTCCGTCTGTCTTTTTGACTCTATACGTAACGGTCGGCGCGGTTGCTATAAGATCAAGCCCAAACTCTCTTTCAAGTCTCTCTTTTACCACTTCCATATGCAAAAGACCAAGAAACCCTACCCTGAAACCAAATCCCAGAGCCGCTGAAGTTTCAGGCTCATACGCTATGCTTGCATCGTTGAGCTTGAGTTTTTCCAATGCATCTCTAAGATCTTCAAACTTGTCTGTCTCTATCGGGTAGAGTCCGGCAAAAACGAACGGTTTTACCTCTTCAAACCCTTCTATCGGCTCAAGTGTCGGATTTTTGGCATCGGTTATAGTATCTCCTACCTGAACATCGCCTATGTTTTTGAGCCCCATTACGACAATTCCTATTTCACCTGTTTTAATGGAATCGGTTTTTATCGGTTTTAACGGATGGGGATACATAAGGTTCAAGACTTCATGTTTTTTGCCTGTACCCATTATGAGCACTTCCTGCCCTTTTCTAATCTCACCGTCAAATACTCTCACAAGAGCAAGAGCTCCAAGATAGCTGTCAAACCAGCTATCGTAAATCAAGGCTTTGGCCGGAGCTTCTGGATCGCCTTTAGGAGCCGGAATCCTGTCTACTATCGCATCAAGCAGCTCTTTTATGCCCTGCCCTGTTTTTGCACTTACTTCAAGAGCATCCGTACAGTCCAATCCTATAGTGCTTTCGATATCTTCCTTTACTCTGTCGGGGTCTGCCGCGGGGAGATCAATTTTGTTTATAACAGGTATGAGTTCAAGATCATTTTCAAGGGCGATATAAACGTTTGCTATCGTCTGAGCTTCAACACCCTGACTGGCATCAACTACCAGTAAAGCTCCTTCACTTGAGGCAAGCGACCGGCTGACTTCATAGCTAAAATCCACATGCCCTGGCGTATCTATAAGATTTAGTATATATTCTTTGCCATCTTTTATATATTTGAGCCTCACACTCTGGGCTTTTATAGTAATACCTCTCTCTTTTTCTATATCCATGGTATCGAGCATCTGCTCTTTTATATTTCTCTCTTCTACAGCACCGCACTCCTGAATAATTCTGTCGGCAAGAGTACTTTTGCCGTGATCTATATGAGCGATGATGGAAAAGTTTCTTATGTTTTCCATTTATTCCTTTCTCTCTCTTTTATACAAAAAGACTGTTAACGCTTTCATTATGATATACCCTTCTTATAACTTCTCCAAAAAGAGGCGCAACGGATAGAACCTTGATTTTTTCAGTATCTTTTTTCAAAGGAAGAGTATCAGAGACAACAAGTTCGTCAAGCTCTCCCTCTTCTATTCTCTCGTATGCCGGACCGCTGAGAACCGGATGGGTACAGCATGCCATAACAGAGTTTGCCCCGTTCTTTTTCAAAGCGCTAGCAGCCTTTACAATGGTTCCCGCCGTATCTATCATATCATCTACTAGTATAACGTCTTTTCCTTCTACATCTCCTATGATATTCATAACTTCAGATTCATTGGCTTTTTCTCTTCTTTTGTCTACAATTACCATATCAAGCCCCAGTCTGTTGGCAAAATACCTTGCTCTTGCAACTCCTCCGATATCCGGACTTGCGATAACAGGGTTTTTAAGATTTTTATTTTTTACATAATCTATAAATATTATAGAGCCGTAAAGATTGTCCACGGGAATATCGAAAAACCCCTGTATCTGGCCGGCATGCAAGTCAATGGTAATAACTCTGGTAATCCCTGCAGTCTGGATAAGATTGGCTATCAATTTTGCCGTGATGGGGACTCTTGGGGCCGCTTTTCTATCCTGTCTGGCATAACCGAAATAGGGAATTACGGCTGTGATGGTATTTGCTGAACTTCTTCTCAGGGCATCAGTCATGATAAGAAGTTCCATGAGATTGTCATTGGCAGGTGAACCTGTAGGCTGTACAATAAACACATCCCGTCCCCGCACACTTTCGCTTATCTGAACATTTATCTCACCGTCGCTGAATCTATTTACTGTTGCTTTGCTAAGCGGTACATCCAGATATTTTACAATCTTGTTCGCAAAATCCTGATGTGCGGTACCTGAAAAGATTTTATATCCTCTCATATTCTCTCCCGTAATTTTTTTGGAATTATATCTTAAAAAGGATGAAGGTTGAAGAGCAAAATAGTGTTTCAATCCTAATCATCCACTCTCCGTTTATAATGAAGTCACCTTTTCAACCGTTATACTATCCATCCTCCGCCGAGAACCTTTTCTCCTTCATAGAAAACTCCGGCCTGACCGCTTGCCACTCCAAATACAGGCTCTTTAAGGTAGACTTTTGCATGAGAGTTTTTTATTACTGCTTTACAGGGAACTTTATTCATTCTGTATCTGACTTTTATAGTAGCTTCAAACTCTTTTTTTTCTTCAAACATATTCAGATCTTTTAACTCTACTTCTCTTACATCTAGATCTTCTCTTTTCCCTACAACTATTTTATTCTCTTCGGGTATGATTTTTAGAACATAGTGCGGCTCATGTGCACCATATACAGTAAAACCTTTTCTCTTTCCTATTGTATAGTGCATATATCCTTTGTGCTCTCCTATGACATTTCCCTCTTTGTCCACAACCACGCCCGGCATATCAACTTTTGTATGCTCTCTGAGTATATCTATATATGTATTTTCCACAAAACATATCTCACTGCTCTCTTTTTGTTCCGCTATCTCCCTTAAGGGTTCAATATCTCTTGCTATCTTTTTTACATCCTCTTTGTACATATCACCAAGAGGAAAAAGCAGTTTCGGCAGGACCTCTTTTTTTATATTGAAAAGAAAATAGCTCTGATCTTTGCTTTTATCTTTTGCTTCGTACAGAAATTTCCCATCCGTTTTTACATAATGTCCTGTTGCAAAAAAGTCCGCTCCCTGCGACTGAGCAAAGTCAACCAGAGCTCCGAACTTCATATATCTGTTACAAATTGCACAAGGATTTGGCGTAAGTCCTTCTATATAACCCCTTATAAAAGGATTGTAAACCCTTTCCATAAACTCTTCTGTTTTATCAAGAATATGCACTTTTATCCCCAGATATTCGGCCACCTTTTTGACATTTGACATATATCTTTTGTGAAGCTCTTCTCTTGTATGAATCTTCATATATACGCCTTCGACTTCAAAACCTTCTTTTTTCAGAAGATAAGCTGTTACAGTAGAATCTACGCCGCCGCTCATTGCAACCATCACTTTTTTCATCTCAAACCTCTTTACTCTTTATTTGCCAAAAACTCAACAAGTGCCTTATAGTGTTCACTCTCTTCCATTCCGGCTTCTTTTAGATCCTTGATATGAGTTATGAGTCTTGTTTCAACCTCTTCAACTATCTGACCAAGATCATCCGTAAAAGTTATAATATTTACATCTTCGGGAGCAATTGTACCATTTTCTACAAGTGTAGTTTTTATAAACTCATATAGCGGCCCCCAATAATCTGTTCCTACCAAAAAAATACTTATCGGCGATATTTTTTTTGTCTGAACTAGGGTCAAAGATTCGAAAAACTCATCCAATGTTCCAAAACCACCCGGAAATATGACATACGCAAGCGAATATTTTATAAGCATAACCTTTCTTGCAAAAAAGTAGTCAAATTTAAGATTAATCGTAAGATAATCATTGCTCTTCTGCTCATGCGGAAGTTCTATATTTAGTCCTATAGATTCAGACTTTCCATTCTCATACGCCCCTCTGTTTGCAGCTTCCATTATACCGCCTGCACCGCCTGTTATGATATTGAATCCTCTGTCGGCAAGCATATAAGCAAGTTTTCTTGCTTTTTGATAATAGGGATTGTCCTCTTTGAGTCTTGCACTTCCGAAAAAAGTTACAGAAGGTCCTATACTTTTTAATTCATCGAAACCTTCGACAAAATCGCTCATTATCTTAAAAACACTCCAAACATCGCCTGCCTGTATATCTTTTATATATTTTTTACCTCTTGGCATCCACTCTCCTAAAATCTGTTCAAAAGTTTTCTGAAAAAAGCAGCAATTGAGCTGTTTTTACCGATTTCACTTCCCTCTTTGTCTACATTTTTTGTAAGTTTTTTTATAATTTCCAGCATCTGTGATGATGGTCTGGAAAAAGGGTGCTCTTTTACAAAAAGTGTCCTGTTCTTTGAACTCTCTCTGATTATATGACTCTCTTCCAATATTCCCAAAAGTTCAATATCGATATCCGATTCAAGATGATTTTGTGCAACACTCTTTATTTTGCCAAATATAGAGAGGGCCTCTTTTTTTGATTTTGTTTCATTTATAATCATATATATACTATCAATAACTCGGCTTGAATATTTTATCATAGCATAAGCATCCATTATAGCAGAAGGATCCGGAACAGTTACCACTACTACATCGCTGGCCGCACGGATAAAGCTTCTGACATGCTCACCTATCCCCGCTCCCGTATCTATAATCAAAAAATCGAAGTCGTCAAACTTTTCCAATGAAGAGAGAAATCTCTCCACAAGTTCGCTTTCATCAAAATTCAATATCTCTTCTCCGCTTTCGCCGGGAATCAAATACAGGTTGTTGTTGAGTTTTACCAAGATATCCTCAAACTCCGCTTCACCTTTCATCACATGCAGAATATTTTTTTTGGGAGTTACATTGTATATGATATCCAGGTTTGCCAGACCGATATCCGCATCAAATACTGCTACTTTATAACCCAGTTGTGAAAGCATATAGGCGCAATTTGCACTTATGGTGCTTTTTCCCACACCGCCTTTACCGCTGGTTATTGCAATAAATCTCATTTATGAACACCTTTTCTTAGATAGAGCAGTGGTATCACAACCGATTCTCTCTCTTTCCATTTCGGATGAGGGATTTGTAGATTTTTTTTATCGATTTTAATATTGTTGAAAAATATTATATCTATATCGAGCGTTCTTGGTGCATTTTTAAAAGTTCTTACCCTTCCGAAACTTTTTTCCAGATAGAGAACATATTTTAAAAATTCATACATATTCATATCCGTAGAAAGTTTTATAACTCCGTTGAAAAAATCATTCTGTTCAAGAAAACCGAAAGGGGGATTTTTCAAAATCGGCGAGGTGGCTTCAACGGATATTTTTGGATTCTTTTGAAGTCTGAAAAGCAGTTTTTTAAATCTTCTTTTCACATCTCCTATATTGCCGCCTATGCCTATAAGAACACTGTTTCTTTTTTTTACACACTTTTTTGATACATACGGAAACAGATTGCAATAATAGAGCACAAGCTCGCCACTTAGATTTTTTATCAAAAAGGACTCCGGATTTAAAGAATTTCGGCTCTGCCGTTTTTCACCACTACCATATCTTCTATTCTTACACCGAATTTGTCAGGAATATAGATACCAGGCTCCACCGTAAAAACCATACCCTCTTCTATAACCGTGTCGCTTTTGGGAGAGATATATGGCATTTCATGGATATCAAGACCCACTCCATGCCCAGTAGAATGGACAAAATATCGACCAAATCCTGCTTTTTCGATGATATCTCTTGCTATTTTGTCTATATTGCAGGCTTTCATGCCGGTTCTGATACTCTCGATAGCGCTCTCCTGAGCTTTCAAAACCGTATCATATACTTTTTGCATCTGCCTTGAAGAAAAAGTCTGTCCCATTTTTTCAAATGTTAATCTCTCGCCGAAATATGCCGTCCTTGTTCTGTCAGAGCAGTATCTTTTATATCTCACACCGGCATCAAAAAGTACAAGGTCACCGCTTTTTAGTCTTTTTTGCGTGGGAATTGCATGAGGTTTCGCGGCATTTTCTCCTATGGCAAATATCGGATCAAAACTGAGACTGCGTTCTCCATAGCCTCTTAGCATCGCCTCGGCTTCAAAATGGAGTCTCTTTTCTGTTTGCTCCATGCCTTCTTTTGAAAGATAGAGTGCAAACTTTTCAAATATATCTGCGTTTATCTTTACAGAAGTGTGGATAAGCTCTATCTCTTCATCATTTTTTATAACTCTTTTTTTATGGGAAAATGCCGCTCTTTTTACAAAACGGCATCTCATTCCGGATGAGAGTTTCTCATAAGAGCCTATACTCCACTCATACGGGTCAAAAACAATTCTCTTTATACGGTTTTTGCGTATCAGCTCTCTTGCGGCTTTCTCCAGATCCCTTGATTCGACAACTTCACAGGATTTGGCCGACTCTTTGGCTTCCTGTATGTATCTGCCGTCCGTTATAAAAAAAGCCTCATCACCAAATTTTAGAAATATCGCATTGTCACAGCTGTAACCACACTCATAAAACTGTGCGCTCTCGCTTCTTACAATGTAGCTATCCATAATTCACACCCAGACTAAATTCGTGACTCGTGAT
This sequence comes from Nitrosophilus alvini, assembly GCF_015100395.1. Lineage (NCBI taxonomy): Bacteria > Pseudomonadati > Campylobacterota > Epsilonproteobacteria > Nautiliales > Nitratiruptoraceae > Nitrosophilus > Nitrosophilus alvini. The sequence continues at coordinate 1,382,056 of NZ_AP022847.1, forward strand.
TGGTGATTGGTTCCACACCCACACTCACACTCCTCACGCCTGTTGTTGCTGCTGTTGCTGTGACTCCTGAATAGCTTTAAGCTCATTAAAAATCTGTAGCATGGCAACCATTGCCAAATGGTAGCTAAACGGTCCAAAACCGCTTATCTGTCCCGCACATACCGGAGCTATAAGACTTTTTTGCCTAAACTCTTCTCTTCTGTAGACATTGCTTATATGAACTTCTATAGTAGGAAGCTGAACTGCCGCTATCGCATCTCTTATTGCGATAGATGTATGTGTATATGCAGCAGGATTTATGATAATACCGTGGGCATCTCCAAGGCACTCCTGAATCTTGTCTACTATCTCGCCTTCTAGATTGCTTTGGAAAAACTCAATATCGAGGCCGTTTTGCTCTGCAAAGGCTTTCATCTGGTCATGAATCTGCTCAAGTCTCATCGGGCCGTAGATATTCTGTTCCCTGACTCCAAGCATATTGAGATTTGGACCCTGAATAACCATAACTTTCATCTCTTTCCTTTCAGTTTTTTTAAGATATGATTATATCAATATTTAGCTTATACAAACCGCATCAACTGCAAGGAGAGATATGAAAATAATCAAAGCGGATTTCATACTCACACCAAATGAAATAATGGAAGAAAAAGCTGTTGCTTTTGAAAAAAATATAATCGACATAGACTCTTTTGAAAAACTGATATCCAAATATCCAGCAGCCGAAATAATAGAGACTCCCAAAAACTCTATTCTGCTGCCGGGACTCATAAATTCGCACGTTCATTTGGAATTCAGTGCAAACAGGGCGTCACTTTCTTATGGTGATTTTCTGATATGGCTCAACAGCGTTATAAAAAAAAGAGAAAAACTTATAAAAAAATGTCAAAACAACTGCCTTCAAAATGCCGTTACATCAATGCTGAAAAGCGGTACAACCGCATTTGGAGCAATAAGCAGTTACGGATATGATATGGAAATTTGCGCAAAATCACCGCAAAGAGTGGTCTTTTTCAATGAGATTATAGGTTCAAACCCGGCTGCGGCAGATATTTTGTTTTCTGACTTTTTACAAAGGCTTGAAGAGTCACAAAAGCACAAAAGTGACAGATTTTTTCCCGCTGTAGCGGTACACTCTCCATATTCCGTTCATACAATACTGGCAAAAAAAGCGATTGAAGTTGCAAAAAAAAATAAGATGCCTATTAGCTGTCATTTTATGGAAAGCAAAGCGGAAAGAGAATGGCTCGACAACGACAAAGGAGACTTCGCAAAATTTTTTAAAGAGTTTTTAAATCAATCTACTGCCGCAAACCGTCCGGAAGAGTTTTTACAACTTTTCGAAGAGACAGATACTCTCTTTGTTCATGCAGTCCATACCAATGACAAGGAGCTTGAAATCATCCAAAAACAGAACAATGTCATAGTACACTGCCCGGTATCAAACAGGCTGCTTGGAAACGGCGTTTTAAATATTCCAAAACTTGAAGATAAAAATATAACAATGCTCCTGGCCACCGATGGTCTCAGCTCAAACTTTTCTCTAAATCTTTTTGAGGAGATGAAAGCTGCTCTTTTCCTGCATCCGAACATAGAACCTGTAAAATTGGCAAAAAAACTTATAGACAGCGTAACAAAAAATGCGGCAAAGGCTTTGAGACTAGAGTGCGGAGAAATTGAAAAAGGAAAATGGGCAGATATGATAATCTGCGAACTGCCTGAAGACCTTGAAAACAAAGAAGACGCTTATCTTCACCTTATTCTACACGGAGAAAATCCCAAAATGGTACTCATAGGAGGAGAAATTTATGATTGATTTTTTCAAAAAACTTTTTTATCCGATAAAAGCTGTTCTCGATTTTATTCAAAAATATTTCAAAGCTCTTCTGTTTGTATTGATTCTCGTATTGATATTCGGTACACCGAAAGGAGAAACTCTCCAAAAACCAAATCTGATCAGAGTCGATCTGACCGGCCCTATATTTTCAGCCGACAAAGTTTTACAAAAACTTGAAGAAGCCGAAAAACCAAACTATAAAGGCGTTCTTTTTGTTGTCAATTCTCCGGGAGGCGCTGTAGCCCCCTCAATAGAAATCAGCCTGGCAATCAAAAGAATAAGGCGTCAAAAACCGGTGGTTGTATATGCAGCCGGCACAATTGCAAGCGGCAGTTACTACGCTTCGATATGGGCAGATAAAATAATTGCAAACCCCGGAAGCGCAGTCGGCTCTATCGGTGTAATATTCGAAGGCGCAAATATCAAAAAGCTTATTGAAAAAATCGGTATAGAACCTCAGGTGGTAAAAGCCGGAAAATACAAAGAGGTAGGAACGCCATTCAGAGAGTGGCAGGAGTTTGAGAAAAAAGAGCTTGAAAAAGTGATAAAAGATACATACGATATGTTTGTATCTGATGTTGCAAAAGCCAGAAAACTGGACCTTGGCAAAAGAGACGAATTTGCCAATGCGCATATTTTTACTGCAAGGCAGGCGATCAAGGTAGGACTTATAGACAAGATAGGCACACTATACGATGCAAAACAAGAGATCACAGCTCTTAGCGGTGTCGCTTATCCCGTTTGGAAAAAAGAGGACAGATTCGAAAAATTTATGGAAAAGATAATAGAAGAGAGCGCATCAAAAATCAGCATGATGCTTTTCGGATTCAAAGCCAGTATTTAACTATAATATTTCAGAGGGTCTGCTCTTTTGCAAACTCCTCTTTTTCCAAAACTTTTCCTTTTATTTTTGCTTCAAGGCTTTGAAGCTCAAAGATGTCTCCAATCTCCAACTGCGAAACATCTACAGGTTTTTTATCTTTTACGACCTGTGCGAATCCTTTTTTTGTTTTTTTCGTCTCCATTACAGTCTCAAGCCTCTCTTTTAGATGCTCTATCAGAGAACTTTTTTGATGCAAACTATGGTTTGCCGTCTGCAAAATTGATTTTTTCAATTCGGGAATCTCCAACGATTTTCTATTCAGAAAGAATTTAAAACTTTTTACTGTCTGCTCTTTGAGTTTTCTTATCTCTTCTTGGTAAAATCCCAATCGTCTTGAAGGAGAACTCTGCTCGAATGAGTGCAGCAGATGTTTTAAAATCTCCTGTTTGTGCAGGAAAAATTTTTGCAATCCTCTTTTGTATTCAATTCTTAGATTGTCAAGATACATCATCATCTCAAATCTGTCCGGAAGTATCATCTCCATAGCAGCAGAGGGAGTTGGAGCACGCATATCCGCAACAAAATCGCTTATCAAAAAATCTATCTCGTGTCCGACGGCAGATACTACGGGAGTTTTTGCCAAAAATATGGCATCAGCCACTACCTCTTCATTAAAAGCCCAAAGATCCTCAAGACTCCCACCTCCCCTTCCTACAACTATAACATCAACGCCGAGCGAATCGGCAATCTTTATAGAATTGGCAATATCTTCGGCTGCACCGGTTCCCTGTACCAGAGTATTGATCAGATATACTCTCAATAAAGGCCACCGGCTATTTATGACTCTGAGCATATCCTGCAAAGCCGCACCCGTTTTTGAAGTGACAATCGCAACGGATGTTACAAATCTTGGAATCTCTTTTTTGTAAATTTTCTCAAAATACCCTTTTGCTTCGAGTTTTTTCTTCAGTTGTTCATATGCAACAGCCAAAGCACCAGCTCCGGCGGGTTCTATTTTGAAACAGTTTATCTGGTACTCGCCTCTCGGTTTGTAGAGTGAAAGTTTTCCGCTTATTACAACTTTTTGTCCCTCTTCGATACGGAATTTATGCTTCGCCACATAGCTTCTGAACATTACACATCTAATAACGGAATTTTCATCTTTGAGGCTGAAATAGAGATGCCCGCTTGTATGATAGGTGGGGCGGCTTATCTCGCCCTCCACCAACAGATCCGAAAAAGTGGACTCAAGAAGATTTTTTATCTTTTCATTAAGTTCGCTTACAGTTATTATATTCAGAACTTTCTCCTACTCTTTTATCAGCATCAGAGCATCATCAGGATTGACCTGCATTCCCTCTTTTGCATATATCTCTTCCACAACTCCGTCAACGGGAGCATGTACTTCATTTTCCATTTTCATAGCTTCGACTATAGCAATAGTGTCGCCTTTTTTAACACTGTCACCCACTTTCACGTTCAGTTTCGTAAGATTGCCGGGCATTGGAGCTGTAACATGGCCTTTTAGAGAAGCTTTCGGCAGTTTACCTTTTTTCGCTTTTTTAGGAGTAGTCTGTTCGTTAGCGGCACTCTCTATATCCTCATTGTTTTCTACAAAAACCTCTTTAAGCTCACCGTCAACTCTTATAAAGAAAGGTCTGACATCCTGTGTTTTGTGTCCTACACCTTCTATTTTTATATCATATGTCTCACCATGTACAGTTACATTAAACTCATCAGAGAGTCTCTCCCCGGCTTCCATCTCCTCAAATGTCAAAAGAGGCTCTGGTTGAAGATTGCCTTCATTTCTTTCAATCATGTACTGCTTTGCAACCTGTCCGAATATCGCATAACTTATCACATCCGTATCGCTCTTCGCAAAATCTCTGGATTCTTCCCTAGCTTTTGGCAGTTCAGGAGGTAGCAGATCCGCAGGCCTGCAGGTGATCGGTTCTTCTTCACTAAGAACAAGCTTTTTAAGCTCAGGATCGATAGGCGCAGGCGGCTTACCGTATAATCCTTTTATATAGTTTCTGGTCTCGGTCGTAATGGATTTATACCTTTGTCCCAACAGAACATTCAAAGTGGCCTGAGTACCTACTATCTGACTAGACGGCGTTACCAAAGGAGGGTATCCGAAATCTTTTCTGACTCTTGGAACCTCTTCTAGTACTTCATCCATCTTTTCAAGAGCACCCTGCTCTTTGAGCTGATTTGCCATATTGCTTATCATACCGCCAGGAATCTGATTTATAAGCACCCTTGTATCTATTCTGTTATATTCGCTTTCGAATTTTTTATATTTTTTTCTTTTCTCTTTGAGAATTTCTGCTGCCTCTTCCATTTTTTTCAGGTCAAGCCCTGTATCATACTCAGTATCTTTGAGAGTTGCTACCATAGATTGGGTACAAGGATGACTAGTTCCTTCCGCTAGAGCTGAGTTTGCAAGGTCTATGATATCTACGCCTGCCTCCACTGCTTTTAAGTGTGTTGCAAATGCAAAACCGGCAGTGGAGTGAGCATGAAGTTGCAGAGGAACCTCTATCTCCTCTTTCAAAGCTTTTATTAGTTCATGCGCCCCGTATGGTGTCAAAAGGCCGGCCATATCTTTTATACATATGCTGTCTGCGCCCAGTTTCACCATATCTTTTGCCAATTTGACATAATTTTGAACAGTATGAACTGGACTTATTGTATAACTTATAGCGCATTGTGCATGTTTTCCCTGCTTTTTTACCTCTTCTACCGAAACTTTCAGGTTTCTGATATCATTCAAAGCATCAAAAATTCTATAGATATCAATACCGGCTTCGCTGCTTAGTCTTATAAACTCTCTTACCACATCATCCGCATAGTGGCGGTAACCGACTAAATTTTGCCCTCGCAAAAGCATCTGTAGCGGAGTTTTTTGAAAAATCGACTTGAATGTTGCCAACCTCTCGAAAGGATCCTCTTTCAGATATCTAAGGCATGTATCGTATGTAGCTCCTCCCCATACTTCCACACTATGAAAACCTATTTCATCAAAAATTTTAGCTGCGTCTGTCATATCTTCCGTTCTCATTCTAGTGGCAAGCAGAGACTGATGCCCGTCTCTTAGACTTACTTCGGTTATTTTGACCATTACAGACTCCTGAAATTTTTTAAGTTTAATGATTTTATCACATATGCAATTTAAATCCCTTGAAGAAAAAAAGACTACAATATATATTTAGAGAGAAAATTTCTCTCAAATTTTTACAACCATTTTACAAAAATCGGGTATAAGTATCCTGATACTATTATAATTTATTATAAAAGGAGCCAATATGAAAAAACTGGTTATTGTTTCTCTTCTGATTTGTATGGCAAGTGCTCAGATGGATCTTACACAAAAAGGCAAAATTCTTTTTGAAAAATATAATTGCAATATCTGCCATAAGCCCAAAGACGACGCTGCAAGCATCGGACCCTCTCTTGAGACCATAGCCATACATTACCTGGGAAATGAAAGACAGTTAGTAGAGTTTTTAAAAGGTAACGCCAAACCTATAATTGACCCACAGAGATTTGAAATAATGAAACCGCAGCTTTATAAAACTAAACATATGTTCGAGGAAGATTACAGAGCTTTATCATATTTTTTGACAAGCGTACATAAAAACAGATAATGTCACAAAAATGTTACTATTCTCAACTCTTCCGTTTTTTCTGACGTTTTTTGATAATTTTTATTGATTTTTGTCAAAGACTTTTCATATTATTTGTACTATCATTAATTTTGGGCTTGCATAAATATTATTTATGAAAGCTATTATACATGTCATTAAAAATTCTTATATACTCAAGGAGTGCCAAATGAAATTTTCAACAAAAAAGTTATTACTTTTATGTTTGGCAGTTTCACTGGTTGTATTTAGCGGCTGTGCTCCTACGGCAACAGAGAAAACCGTAGAGAAAACAAAAACGGAAAAACAGAAACCTGTTAAGTCTCCCGCTAAAGAAACGCCAAAACCGGAACCTGTTGCCGCACCTCAGCAAGCCACGCCTCAACAAACTGCACCAACGGCGGCTCCATCACCCGTACCGACAGATCAGCAAAAAAGCGGTGAACCCTTTTTCGAACCTAACCTGCTATCTGAAAAAGAGGTAGTCCATCCGCCGTTTGAATGGGGTGACTGTACGGTTTGTCATAAAGATAAAAATCCCGAAAAGAGCAAAAAATATGATCTGATTATGGATACTCCCGATCTATGTTATCAGTGTCATGATAAAAATCTCAAAGAGGGTAAAAAGTTTATCCACGGACCTGTAGCAGCAGGTGCATGCACGGCCTGTCATAATCCGCACAAATCAAAAAATAAAAGGCTTTTAGTTGCATCAAATATAAATGAACTCTGTACATCATGCCACGTGGCCAAAGGAGAGTTTTTACATAAAACACAAAATATTCACCCTCCTGTTCAGGATCAGTGTATAAATTGTCACGATCCACATACGGAGGATTACAAATTCCAGCTCAAAGCCGACGGAAAAAAAGATCTCTGCCTTATGTGTCATGCTGACAAAAAAGAGTGGATTACAAAATCCATCAATAAACACGGTGCTATAAACAGACCAAGAGGCTGTCAGGAGTGCCATGATCCGCATGGTACGGGACAACCAAAAATGATAAAAGCAGCTACCGTAAAAGATCTGTGTCTGCAATGTCACAATCAGCCTCTCAAAAGAGATGAAGACGGTGTTAAATTAATAAACATGGCAAAACATCTTGAAGAAAATCCTGACTGGCACGGGCCGATACAGTGGGGAGACTGTGCTATGTGTCACAACCCGCACGGAAGTAACAACTTCAGAATGCTAAAAAAACCGTTCCCACCAACATTTTATGCAAGTTTCGATGAAAAGAACTATATCTGTTTTGAGTGTCATGAATCCAAAAAGATCACAGAGCCTAAAACAACAGAATATACAAATTTCAGAAACGGAGATGTCAATCTTCACTTTGTTCATGTTGATAAGAAAAAGGGACGAACTTGCCGAGCATGTCACGATTTCCACGGAACAAAAGACTATCCTCACCATTTAAGGAAAAAGACAAAATTCGGAAAGATAAACTTCCCGATCAGATATATCGAAACACCTACAGGAGGTTCATGTGCTCCTGCATGCCATGCAAGAAGATACTATGACAGGGAAAAACCCATTGTCAATACAAAATAAGGGACAAAAATGAGGAGAAACAAAGCTTTTGCTCTTCTCCTCTTTGTTTTTATTTTTTTATGGCAGGGAAGAGCAGACAATGGAAATCTCGTTATACTATTTCCGAAAAACAGCTCTATTTACGATGATGCTTTTGCATCTATCGTAATCAAAACTGATCCTAAAACAGTAAAAAAAATTGAAATCTATACCGATTTAAACAAAACCTATACTATTGCCACTAAGCCGGAAAAAAACATTTACTGCAAAAGCATCAGGCTAAAATTAGGTAAAAATAGAATTTTCGTAACAGCATATGATCAAAAAAGAGGAAGTTATGAAAAAAAAATCGACCTCTTTTATCGGTCAGAAGTACATGAGGGTGCTGACGAAGCACCGTATAAATATGAAAAATTCTTTTTCCACACAGATAAAAATGAAAAAACCTGCTCAACCTGTCATAACATGGAACCTGACAAACAGATGGCACAAAAAAAGAAGATAAAGGCAAAAGGTTCGGCAACAACAGATATAGAAGTGCTTGAAAACCCTCAGGACTCAAACTGTTATACTTGTCACAATCCTTTAACTTCCAGAAAAAACGGTCATGCCCCATCGGTTAACTTTATGTGCGGCGTATGCCATACAGGCAAAGCAGCTGAAAACAATCTAGATGAGGAAGGAAAAAGTAAATATCTGCAACCAGATCCCATAATGGAACGCTGTTTTGTGTGTCATGAAAGAATAGAGAAGATTATGAAACACAATAGATCCGATCACGGTCCTACAAAACTGGGACGCTGTAACAAGTGTCATAATCCACACTCTTCTGAAAATATTTTTTTTCTTAGAAAACCCATATGGGAACTGTGTACAACATGTCATGCAGAAAAAGCCACGGGAAAGCACGTTATTTCCAGTTTTGTTTATATAAGAAACAAAGGTGGACATCCTACACGCGGCAGACCTGATCCTTCACGTCCCGGACGAGAACTAGTCTGCTCCTCATGTCATAATCCTCACGGTTCCATGGGACCGTTTCTACTACGTACAAAAGGACCCGTTCCGTTCAGTGTCTGCAGAAGATGCCACAAAAAATAGCATAAGCCGGCTCTTTGTCAACACGGCTTATGCCAATCTCTACTATAAAATATTTTTATGAATTATGTTTTCTTGTTAAAAACTCTTTTTGTATCAATGAGTAAAAATGTTACTTTACTGCTAAACTGTTTTTATTGATTGTAAAAAAATCTTTTCATTTAATACAATTTTTTTTATTTATTGTATAATAATATGTTTTAATACCAATAAAGTAGAATGATTTATACTATGAAAAAAATCTTTGTTGCGATCACACTCATTATTTCGGCCGCTATTCTCGTTCTTATATTCAATCTTAACGAAAAAAGAGAAATAAATAAAAAAAATATGGCCTATGACAATATAAATAAATTCCTTTCCCGCACTCTTGATTCCGAAAAAGCACAATCATTATCTCTCGCATTGGCACTAAGTAAAAACAGAGCTATTGCAGATGCTATACTTGAAAACAATACAAAAAAATGTTTTACCATCCTTCACGATACAACCGAATCTTTTATAAAACATCTAAACAGAAAATATATATACACACAGATTTTCGGGAAAGGGCTTCTTATATTTGCACGCAGCTGGGATGCAAGCGCTTCAGGAATACCGCTAGAGGCAAGAAGAGAAGATTTGATTGAAATAATAAAAACCAGAAGACCTAAAGCGGTCATAGAGACTACAGTTCCTACCGGTATAAAAGCTTCTGCACCGATAATTTATAACGGACATATAATTGGAATTTTGGAAGTCACTACACTTCTTGATAGAGTAGTTGCAAGATTACGGGAATATAGTATAGAGACTATACCGATCATAAGAACAGAACTTATCTCTAAAGGTGATATTATAGAAAACAATCCTTCCGTACATAATTTCAAAATAGCCAATAAAAACTACAATAAACATATTTCACAAATACTAGGATCACTGAGCAAAGATGATTTCAACAAACTTATCCATACCGACTATCTAAAAAAAGAGGGGATGTTTTTTGCGGCCTATCCGATAGAGAACGATTACGGAAAAAATCTTGGATATTTTATTACTGTGGTATCAAATGAAAATTTCGAAAATTTTGCAGGAAAACAGAAAACTCTGTTAAAAAGTATCTTTACTATGGAAAGTACCAAAGAGGACATTTATCACTATGTAAATTCAAAAAGTGAAAATATTTTTGAGACAATGAGCCCGGAATATATTCTGCATTTCAAAAACAGAGTAGATGAAAAAGATCGATTATATTTCAATAAAGCTGCAAGAGAAAAACTACAAAAACTCTCTAAAGAGGAATTGATAGACTTGATACTTCACAACTACCATAAAACAAAAAAGGAAGGAAAAATAAAGTGAAAATACTTCTTTTAGAGGACGAGTATACGCTCAGAAAATCGATAAAAGAGCTCCTTGAAGAGAGCGGATATGTTGTAGAAGAGTATTCGGAAGGTAAAGCTGCACTGGAAGCTATTTTCAATTCAAAATTCGATCTTTTACTTCTGGATGTAAATGTTCCGGGTATCAATGGATTTGAGCTTTTGGAGAGTTTGAGAAAAAACGGCATCGACACACCTACAATTTTCATAACTTCACTAACAGAAATCGACAGTCTGGAAAAGGGGTATGATCTTGGATGCTGCGACTATATCAAAAAACCTTTCGATATGAAAGAATTGAAACTCAGAGTTGCTTCAGCACTTAGACTTGCATCTTTACGATCTAACAAAGACACAATAAAACTTCCCGGAGGATACGAATATCATACAAAATGTTTTACTCTTACAAGAAACAATGAAGAGATAGGACTCTCCAAGACAGAAAAGATGATACTCGATCTTTTTATAAAACATAAAAATCAGGTAGTCACTCCGGAAATGATAACAGAATATGTATGGGATGATTATGTGGATCCCGCGAATGTAAGAGTTCAGATAAACAACCTGAGAAAAAAACTAGATAAAGATTTGATTAAAAATATCAGAGGTGTAGGATACAAACTTGAAGCTTAAGATAGACGAATCAAAATTTTCACTGAGATATTCCATTTTATATACTCTCACTGTCCTCGCTATTCTACTTGTACCCTTTGCAATATACGACAACTACACCTATAACCTTGAAGAGGTTAAAACAGAAATGGCGCTAAAGAAGAAATCCATTCAGATAATAAATGAAATGGAAAAATTTGACAGTAGATTCCAAAGCACTTTTACATTTCCCAGATTTAAATCCTATCAGGCAGGCCTGTATGATCAGAACGGCAATCCTATATTTACACTTATCAAAAAACCCATCTCTACACTTAATCTGAAACCAGGTTATCATAAACTCGGTAATTACAGATATTTTGTTACAGAATTCAGAGACGGTAGTTATTTTGGAGCAAAATATCTTGTAGTAGGCACAGAATTTAATATATACACTATTTTATATAATATAATGATAGTCTTTTTATCTATTTTGGCCATTACTTTCATTTTTTCATTTATTATCCTAAAAAATTTCTCCAAACCTTTCAAAGAGATAAACAAAGCCCTGGATGATTTTATAAAAGACTCCATGCATGAGATAAATACTCCTCTGTCTATCATCAATATAAATATAGATATGTTCACGGAAAAATTCGGAAAAAACAAGTATCTCTCCCGTATAAAATCTGCCGCCAAAATACTCTCTTCTCTCTATGATGATATGAACTATCTTATAAAAGAGCGCACAATAAACAGAGCCGAAAAGAAAAGGATAAATTTCAGTGAGTTTTTGAAAAGATCGGTCGATTATTTCAGAGATATAGCAGAGCTTAAAGATATCTCTTTACATACAGATATACAAAAAGACATCTATATAAATTTTGTTCCCGCAAAACTTCAGAAAATAATAGACAACAATCTCTCAAACGCCATCAAATACTCAAATGAGGGTGGAAAAGTGATTGTGTCTTTAAAAAAAGAGAACAATAAAATAATACTAGGTTTCAAAGATTACGGGATAGGTATAAAAGATCCGGCAAAAATCTTCTCCAGATACTACAGAGAAGATAATACTAAAGGAGGATTCGGAATAGGTCTAAATATAGTCGGCAAAATTGCAAATGAAGAAAAAATAAAAGTAAATATTGTCTCAAGCCTCGGAAAAGGGAGCTATTTCGAATATATTTTTCCTGCCAGCTAACCACTTATAATATAAATTTTAATAATTTTACACTCATTTTACACAACTATGTCATAATGTTACCCACAGTCCAAAAAGGGGGAACTTTATGAAAAAGAGAATACTGATAAATATTGGGATTTTTACAGCACTTTCCACATTCTTGTTCGCCCAGTCAATGGTAGGAACTCAACACGATCTGGGCACAGGATATGGGGGTGATAATGACGAGATATGTGTTTACTGCCACACCCCGCACGCATCCAATGTAAATTACGGCGCACCTCTTTGGAATAAACCTATGATAACAACATCATTCAAGATGTACGGAGCAACGACGGAGGGCGTTGCCGGTCAGACCATAGCAGGAACTGCCACAGATGCATCTCCTACAGGAGCAACTCTGGCATGTCTTAGCTGTCATGACGGTGTCAGCGCAATGAACAGCGTTGTAAACGCCCCAGGTTCAGGCGGATATAATACTAACGGAACATATATAGGAAATGACAGCAATCTTCCTAAAACAATGCCTGCAAGCGATATCATAGCTATCGGACTTAACGGTGACTTGACAAACGATCATCCGGTATCCATAACTTATGTTGAAGGGGTAGCCGGTTTAAAACCTAAAAATACCGCTATTACCGGCTGGAATAATGCTTCGACTATAAATGATCTGTTAAGAGACGGAAAAGTGCAGTGTGTAAGCTGCCACGACCCCCACGATCCTACATATAGTAGATATCTCAGACACAGAAATACCGCAAGCGAACTTTGCAAAACCTGCCACGATAAATAGAGCCATCAGTCACGATTCACGAATCAAGAATCGTGACCGGCATTCCCCACACTCACACCCACACCCACACCCACACTAACACTCACACTAACACATGTACTTACACTCAAAATAAAAAAATTGAATAACTTAAATATATATAATGTTTATGCAACTCTTGGTAAATAATATTTTTTATCTATTTTTTTACACTATTTTTACAAAGATTGGTTACAATAATAATTGAAACAACTACAACTCACAGGAGGACGATATGAGAAGAACTGAAATAGCCAAAATTGCAGCAGCAGCCATTTTAGCACTGGGTGTTACTTCTGCAATGGCGACCATCACGGGAAGTAAGCACGACCTTTCTGCTACAGGCGGTGGTACGATAAAGGCTGATGCAGGTCAGAACAATGATGAGATCTGTGTATACTGCCACACCCCGCACGCCGCTAACACAGACTTTGCAGGAGCACCGCTCTGGAACAAAGCTACACCTTCATCTGGTTCATTTACAATGTACGGTGCAACTGCAGCTAATACAGCTGGACAGACTATTGCAGGGACTTCAACTGACCAGCAGCCAAACGCTCCATCTTTGGCATGTCTAAGCTGCCATGACGGTGTTAGCGCTATCAACTCTATTGTTAACGCGCCTGGTTCTGGTGGATATAACGCAAGCGGACAGCTAGTAGCGTTCGGTGCAACTGCAGCCGGAACAGCAAAAACTATGCCTGCAGGTGTAACGCAGATAGGAACAGACCTTACAAACGACCACCCTGTCTCTATCACTTATGTAGAGGGTGCGGCTAGCCTTAAACCTACTACTACAGCAGTTACAGGCTGGAGCGGTGCAAGCACTATTGCCGATCTTCTTAGAAACGGCAAAGTTGAGTGTGTAAGCTGCCACGATCCTCACCTTGGCGAGAGCGACACTTTCCTTAGAAGAAACGCTGGTACTGTAGGAGAAGCTAGTAACAAAGGAAGTAAAGTTTGTCTAACTTGTCATGACAAGTAATGTTTGACTGTTTACAAAAAGGTACAGCTACGGCTGTACCTTTTTTTTTGCCAAATTTTTTCAAGAGAGGTTGATAAACAAACATTATATTTAAAATAATACTTATTTATAATATTTTGTGATACCAACCTTTTTTGAAAACAGTTGGTAACATATTCTGGTTTGTCATTTCTTTGTCACGTCAAAAATTGCCTATCACACTTTTCTTTGATATAATGAACAAAAATTATTCACGAGGAGAATGTTCTTGAAAAGGACGGTACTTTATCTATTATCTACTATACTCTTATTATCTATGTTCACCGGGTGCGCCCCGCAAAAACAGCAGGAAGTTCGCATCATTATGCCGCCTCCGCCTGAGGAACCAAGACTCTTTTATGTGGGAAGCTACAGAGGTGAAGCAGACTTTACAAACAACAAAGCACTGGATATTTTTATAGGTGAAGAGACTAAAGGTTCCGGAAAAAACCTTTTCAAACCTTACGGAGTAGCTGCAAAAGGCGATGTACTATATGTTACTGATACGGCTTTAGGTATCGTTTTTGTTATAGATATAAAAAATAAAAAGGTAACCTTTCTAGGTGACAGACCTGCAGGTAAGCTTGCTCTGCCCGTTGGCATAGCCTTTGGTCCTGACGGTATCGTATACGTTTCGGATTCGAAGCTTAGAAAAGTGTTTGGATATGCAAAAAACGGCAATCTGGTTTTCGCTATTGGAGAAAAAGGTGAGTTTAGACGACCTTCCGGCATAGCGATCAATCAAAAGTTAAACAGACTCTATGTTGTAGATACGAAATCACATAACGTAAAAGTCTATGACCTTAAAAGCGGAAAACTTCTTTTCGAGTTTGGAAAAAGAGGTATAAAGGAGGGAGAGTTCAACTTCCCAACAAACATAGCTATAGACCCAAGAAATGGAAATGTGGCAGTTGTAGATACACAAAACTTCCGGGTTCAGATATTTGACCAGGAGGGTGAGTTTCTTACAAAGTTCGGGCGTCTTGGTGATGCGCCGGGTATGTTTGCCAGACCAAAGGGAATAGGAATAGACACGGAAGGTCATATCTACGTTGCGGACGCTGCTTTTAATAATGTGCAGATATTCGATGACAAGGGAACCGTTTTGCTATATTTCGGAGGAGCCGGTTTTGCTCCTGGCAAATTTTACCTCCCTGCCGGAATATATGCAGACGAAAACGACCGCATATATATAGTCGACTCTTTCAACGCAAGAGTCCAGGTCTATCAATATGTTAGCGAAGCATGGAAAAAGAAACATCCTGAAGAGTATAGAAAACTTAAAATGCTGGAGAGCACTAAAAAAGATGAAAAAACTGAGTAGTATCTGTGTTTTATCGGTTTTATTGTTAGCTTTACATCTAAATGCAGAACCACCGGCTCTGCCCGACTTGGAAGATAGCGGAGGGATTTACAATACAAAGCACAATCTGCTCAGTGGCATAAAGCTTCCAAAAGGTGAAGAAAAAAAAGAGCTCTGTATCTGGTGCCATATACCTCATGAATCGTACGACAGCAGTTACAAATCTCCTCTATGGCTTAGAGAGGCTGAAGAGAAAATGAACTTTTCTCCATACGGAATGGAGGAGAACACCACACATCCCGGACATACTGAAGAGCCCGACGTTATGGTAAGAGTATGTCTTACCTGCCATGACGGAGTAAACGGCCCCAATATCTCTCTATTTAGCGAAAGCGATCAGATGCTGGGATACGGCTTTGAGAACCAGCCTACGGGCGGCCCCGATGCAAACAACGCACACGGTCACCCTATAGGTGTCAGATACTCTCCTTCCAGCAAAAAAGGCAAAAAAGCAAATCTGAGAGATGAGTCCTATGTTTTAAAAGGCTGGGCAGGCGCAAAAACTATAAGCGACCTTGTTTCCGAAGGGGTTGTAAGATGCACAAGCTGTCATGACCCTCACAGCTCAAACGATCAATTTTTAAGAACCGGAAACTCTAGAAGCAGTCTCTGCAGAGGCTGTCATAACAAATAATTTGGAAAACAAAAAGGATTTTGTATATGAAAAAACTATTACTGCTTTTTTTTGTCGCAGTTTTTACACTTTTTGCTTCACAAAACCAAAATATTGCCGATGAAAAAAGAACTATTGCCGTAGTTAACGGATATAAAATAACCAAAAAAGAGCTGGACAGACAGACAAACATGCTTATGCCAAGAAGTTTTTTCCACTCTACCGTTACGGAAAAAAAACTTAAAGAGGTAGAAAAAGAGGCCCTTGAGGATCTTATAAATAAAAGAGTTCTTATAGAATATGCAAAAAAAAGAGGGTATAAAATCTCCCAAAATGAGCTTGAAAAAGAGGAAAAAAGGATAAAAAAGGCGTTCGGATCTCAAAAAAACTTCGAAATGGGTCTTAAAAAAGCAAATCTTACATATGAAGAGTTCAAAAAAGAGCTAAGAAACGATCTTCTTATACAAAAACTGTATGAAAAAGAGGTCAAAACCGACCTGAGTGAAAAAGAGCTAAAAGAGTATTACGAAAAAAACAGATACAAGTTCAAACTTCCCGAAAAGATAAAATTAAGAGTGATTTACCTTAGAAACGACCCTACAGACCCTAAAGGAAGAGAAAAGGCTCTCAAAAGGGCCAAAGAGGTCATGGAGAAACTGAAAAAGGGAGAGGATTTCGCTGAACTGGCCAGAGTATATTCAAATGCTATGAGCCGTATAAAAGGCGGTGATATGGGCTTCGTTCATAAAGGGATGCTGGATGAGCCTATCGAAAAAGCGGCTATGAAGTTAAAAAAAGGTGAAATAAGCGACATTGTAGAGACTTCAAAGGGGTTTTATATTATAAAACTGGAAGAGATATCTCCGGCTATTCAGCTTAAATTTGACGATGTAAAAAAGAGGCTTAAAAAAGAGCTAAAAGCCAAATATGAAAAGCAGAAAATGGATAAGATTTTAAAACAGGCTAAAAAAGAGGCTAAAATAGTCTATAAAGCTTACAAGTAATCTTATAGATAATATTGTGGTGGGTTTAATGAGTAAAAGATATCTGGTTTTTGTTTCAGCTTTTGTATTGATACCGTATGTATCCAATGCAGCAAACAGCTATACAAGAGGACTGTACGGTAAACTGGAGTATGTACTCATGAACGATAAGATAGAAGATAAGTACAACTCTACCGAAAGAAAATCATTTATACAAAATTATGAATTAGGATATGAAAGTTACCTTTACAGCCCTCTTCTTTTAACATACGATATAGGTACCTCTTTTTATGTAGACGATACAACCTCTACTACAAAAAGCGAAACCTCTACTACAAAAAGCGAAAACAATATAAAACATACAAACTATAAAGCCTATCTTCATTTTATAAAGAGGTCCAATTATCCTTTTACCATATATAAAGAAAAAATCGACTCCCCTTTATGGAGTACACAGGCCGATACTGCCACACTTGTCACATATAAAACAGACAAACAGGGAATTTTCGGTAGACTCAAACTAAAGTATTTTGATTTAAATTATGAAGTAAGAGATACAGAAACCGAAAAGACCGAATCGTTTGCCTACGAAACGGGAAATACTAGAAGATACAGTTTAGGAATAAGCAAACAGTTTGATATGAACAAAACAGCAAGTTTTAACTATAGCCACCAGACAAGAGACTACTACCGTACCGATACAGGTCTGGGATATACCGACCAGTGGAACGATGTTGTAGATAACGCTACAGCCAATTTCTCATGGAGAATGTCGGAAACTATGAATATGAGAACATTTGCAAGTTATCTTAAAAACAGCTATTTTGAACTCGAAGACCTTAGCGGTAGTATAAACTTCAACTACCATCCAAATGAAAAACTTTCGGCAAGCACCTCTTTAACCGCCAATAATATGAAGACAAAAGATGGAACAAATAACTATATAACTTTTAACGAAAACAGCACATATCGTGTAACGGAAAACTTTTCTACCAATCAAAACCTTCAGATTTTCAACGCTTCCGGAGATACGAGCAATATGACGCTTACAAGCCTGACTCTTGGCTCCAATTATATAAAAAAGTTTTCAAAATCTATGACCGGAACGTTAAACGCAAGCGTAACAGGTAGAATGGAAAAGTTCGGTGATGACGGCAACAGCACTATTTCAGACAGGAACATGCTCTCATACACGCTTGGCAGCGGTATAACGAAAAATTTTGAAGAGTCCAGATCGAGCCTATCTGCAAATATCAGCTATTATCAGCTAATATCCACAACCAGCGACTCTACAAGAAGAATAACACTGAATGCAGGGTATAATAAAAAATTCAGTGAAAAACTCTCATATTATCTAAAAATGTATGCCACAAGAGATGAAAATACTTATACAAACAATAATGAAACAACAGAGAGAACAACAAACATACTAAGTATAGATAACGCTGTAAATTACTGGACACTTGTAGGATATAATGGAAAACTCACTTCAAAAGCGGGTGTGACGTACTCTTCTGGAACTTTTACAAACAGAGTAAATCCATACGCAAACGCAACATTTATGTATATGATCAGAAGAAACCTTATGTTTAAAGCCGTGGGAAGAGTCTCAAGCGATACGGCTTACGATATAGTTACATATTCGGGAACTGCCGATATGACATACAGAATAAGAAAAATTCAGATAAGAGTCGGTACGCAACTCTCCTCCCAAACCGGAGGAAGTTTTGGCGAACGTACCCATACAAATTACTATTTTAGAATTAGCAGAACATTATAAAAGAGGCGCTCATGAAAAAAGTAATTAAAACGATCTTGTTTCTATCACTTACTTTGCCTCTTCTGGCAGGTTCCAAGCCGGTATGGCCACAACCGCCGGAAAAGACGAGAATCGCTTATGAAAAGTCGATTTCAAAAGCTGAAGATCTGGATATAAAAAAGGGATTTTTTGCTAAAATTTGGGATTTTTTTGCAGGACATGAAGAAAAAATCCTAATCAAACCTTTCGGCGTACATTTTGATAGTGGAAAAATTTACGTAACAGATATAGGAACAAGGTCTTTATTTATATTTGACACCAAAAGAAAAAAACTCAAAATCATAGAGGGATTTAAGTCTCAAAAATTCGCCTCCCCCATAGACGTAACAACAGATAAAAAGGGAAATATTTACGTAACCGACTCGATGCTCGGATATGTTCTGGTTTTTGATCGTATGGGTAATCCTCTCAGAAAAATAGGCACTTCAAAAAAGATACTCAGGCCTACAGGCATAGCTTATAACAAAGAGAAAAACACCATATATGTAACAGACACTTTAAGCGCCGATATAAAAATCTTTACACCGGAAGGAAAATATATAAGTTCCATCGGCGGGCCGGGCAACAGTGACGGAAAATTTAACAGACCCACTTTCATTACAATTGATGAAGAGGGAAATCTATATGTAAGCGACTCTATGAATCAAAGAATCCAAATCTTTGACAAAAAGGGAAGATTTTTAAGAAAATTCGGCAAACTTGGTAATACTATCGGAAGCTTTTCAAATCCGAGAGGTGTTGCAGTCGACAAATATGGTAATATATATGTTACAGACACTCTTTTTCATGCTGTTCAGATTTTTAATAAAAAAGGAGACCTTCTTCTTGTATTCGGAAGTTATGGAGAGAAGGAGGGAGAGTTTGTTGTTCCAGAGGATATTTCAATCACGCCTGATGGAACTATATATGTAACCGACTCTTACAATATGAGAGTTCAGGTTTTTAAAATCACAGATTACAATGATGAAAAATAAGGAGGCTGCCATGAGAAGACCTTTGATATATCTGACAACACTGCTTCTGGCATTCTCAACTGCCTCCGGCACTATACTAAATACAAAACACAATCTCTCCGCAACAGGCCCGGGCACGATAAAAGCTTCAAGCGAACAGGAGGTTTGCGTTTTTTGTCATATTCCACACAATGCGCAGCCCGGAAAGCCCTTATGGAACAGAGAGATGCCTCAATCCGCATACATAATGTACGACAGCGAATATCTCAAAAGAACCAACTACCCTCTTCCGGCAGATCTTGGCATCACCGAAGGGACACCGGGCTCTTTATCAAGACAGTGTTTGAGTTGCCATGACGGAACTGTTGCAATCGGTGCAGTCTATATGGTTCGGGGAAGTATCCTGGGCAACACCCTTATAGATATGATAGGAGTTAATGCAGACGGAACAATGCCTTCAACGGCTGAAGGCTTCATAGGTACTGATCTTTCTATCCACCACCCTGTAGGTATCGAATACGATCCCACAAATGTAAAAAATTTCGGCGTTGGAAGTAAGACTATAGAGCTCAAAACCACTCCCGATGCTCCGCTCAAACTCTATACATATTCCGGTAAACAGTATGTTGAGTGTACATCATGTCACGACCCTCATCTTGAAAATATGAAGTTTTTGAGAGTAAATACAGGTGCGAATCACGGTGAAAACGTTAAATTTACCTGTATGTCCTGCCACGATAAAAATCCAAATGTTCCATGGCCTACAACACATGAAGTTATGGGTTCTCCTTATTGGGATCAGGGTGTTAAGGATAGATATAACAATGGCGGCTCTGTATCGGTAGCTGACCTTTACTGCGTCAACTGCCATACCCCTCACAACGGACAGGGAAAACCGTATCTGCTCAGACAGGTTGAGCAGAATACCTGCTATATGGGTGCGGCGGCCTCCAAAGACACTGCTCCTTGTCATGGAACAGGCACAACCTGGTCAGGCAATGATATTGAATCTATCCTTAACCGACCTTTTGCGCATCCGGTAAACACAATCGACGGAGTGCATACAAACTTTGACACTCTGTACGGATACGGTTCCACTGAAACAGACCCTGCTTCAAGTCACAGCGTCAAATGGAGCGATTCAAAACATGCTGAATGTATGGATTGCCACAATCAACATAGATTAGGTTCAAATAATCATATAGGAAGCCAGCAGGACAGCGCAACAAAATGGTACCCGGATACTCCAAGTAACGCTGTCTCTGATGTTATAAGAAAAGTTCAGGGTGTTGAACCCTCATGGCCGGCAATGTGGACTCAACCCACATCCTTTACAACACTCGCAGAATCGACAAAAGAGTATCAGATATGCCTCAAATGCCACTCTTACTGGGCACTGGGACCAACACTCGCCTCAGCTGCCGGTGAAGTGGCTACAGGAGCTACCGACAACTGGATAGATAGTGAAAGCGTGCGAGCGACCGACCAAGCATTTGAGTTCAATCCTAACAACAGGTCAGCTCACCCGGTCATAATGGCACTGAACGATATGCCGGGCTCCTACGCTCCAAAAGGACTCGATACCTGGGGAACTACGGACGTTATGTTCTATCCGTGGAACCAGAGTCTCGGAACCCAGACTATGTACTGCTCCGACTGTCACGGAGCAGATAACGAAGACAGCGGGGATCCGAAAGGCCCTCACGGCTCAAGTTACAATTTCATGCTCAAAGGTCCAAACAAATACTGGCCAGAAGATCCAAACGGAAATCTTTTCTCTACAGGACAGATCCAGGCAGACGGTACTATACCTGATCTCTTCTGTTCTAACTGTCACAATCTCAACTATCCTCACAAACAGTGGGCATGGAAAATGGAAAGATATGACATCGCCTGCGTCAGATGCCACGTAGCAATCCCACACGGTTCGCCGGTATCTAGACTGATAGGTTATGCCAACTTTCCAGAACCGTACAATTATAATTATAACGGTACGAAGCAGTTGTTAATCTACGGATATAAAAAGGCAAGTCCTACATCATTAGACATCAGTTCCAACAATGTTTATGCGCCAGGCTGCGGCGGTGGCGGATGTCACGGCTGGAATGCAGGGGGATACGATATTGTCGATCCTATGCCTTAAAAACAGAGCAGGGTTTTTTATCCCTTTTCTGTTTCTTTTTCTCTTTGGCAGTTCCCTTTATGCAAACAGTGATGTAGAGGAAATCAAAAATACCGTCATATCATATAACAATCTTTTAATAAAAGCGGCAAAAAACAGGGATTTTATAAAAAATTTTGATAATAAAAAGATATTTGAAAAAGAGGCTACTCCAAAAGTTGCCCAGAAGCTTTACATCTGGATAGCATCATGGCAGGAGAACAATCTTTACATGGATGCAACACTTCTTAAAATAGAATTTGAAAATATAAATACACAAGGCTCAAATGCCGAGGCTTTGACAGATGAGATTTGGAGATACAGATATTTTAGCTATACGCCCGAAGGAGGTATAAAAGAGGCTTATCCTCCATCAAAAATGTATTATAAAGTAAAATACACACTTACAAAAGATAACGGCAAATGGAAAATAGAAAATATAAAAGTACTCTCAGAAAAGGAAGAAAGGCTGAAAAAAGATTAGTAATTTACTCCAAAAACTGCTAAAATACGACTATTCTTTTCTCAAAAAAATTTAAAACAAATTTAAAATATTCTTATGGCAGTGATATTTATTGCCAAAAGCGGGAAAAAGATATAGAGTATGATAATTCAAAAATCAAAAGGGGTTTTATGACAAAAGTTATACAGAAGTTATGGTCAATTCTGATTTCGATGAAGACTATGGTCGTTCTTACACTTATATTCGCTGTCTCTATAGCTGTAGCTACATTTATCGAAAACGATTACGGGACTGATACATCCTGGGCTCTGGTATATGCAGCAAAATGGTTTGAAGTGCTTCAGGTATTACTTGGATTGAATCTTCTTGGAAACATAATAAGATTCAAACTATATAAACCCAAAAAACTGCCCGCTTTTATATTTCACGTAGGTTTTCTTATCATTCTTTTAGGCTCCGGCCTTACAAGATATATGGGTTACGAAGGTGTAATGCATATAAGAGAAGGGATGAGCGAGAACAGAATGCTCTCTGCAGACGCCTTTTTACAGATAACGGCTAAAAATGGAAACGAAAGCGTTTACAAAGAGAAAAAGCTTTTTATTTCGGCTATAGGCGGAAACGATTTTGATGAGAGTGTTGAGATAGGCGGCAAAATTTTGCATGTACGTTACAAAGATTTTATAAAAAATGCCGAAAAAGTAGCAATTCCAGATGAAAACGGAAATCCTTTGGTGGTATTTACCGTTGCCACACCATCGGGTCCTGAAAAATATTTTCTCTCTTTTAACGAATATACCGATCTTGGTCCTTTTGTCCTTGCGTTTGGAAAAAAGGAGCCGACAGATATACAAAAACCTTATCTATTTATCTATCTAAAAGATGGTAAATTTTATTTCAAATCAAACAAAGATATAGGCTACTTTAAAATGGCCGAACAGGAAAAAGGCCTTTTTGAAGCCGGCAAAGAGTATCCTTTCACAACAAAAATGATGTATCTCATCAACGGGATACAGGTTGTTCCTCAAGAAGCTCTCCTAAAAGGCATCAAAAAAGTGGTACGTGCCGAAGAGAATAGTAACGGTATGAAGATGAAAGGTACAAAACTCTCCGCCCTGATAGTTGAAGCAGAACTTGACGGTGAAAAAAAAGAGGTAGCTCTCATGGGATTGGGCAGAAGATTTAAAGGATTTACTGAAAACGTCAATATAGGAGATACCCAGATTTCTCTAGAATGGGGCTCAAAAGAGATAGAACTTCCTTTCTATCTCTATCTTAAAGATTTTGTAATAGAAAAATATCCAGGCTCTATGAGTCCATCCTCATATGAGAGTCATGTAATACTCTATGATGAAAAAAACGGAGTCAAAATGCCTTATAGAATATACATGAACAACACTTTGGAATACGGCGGATTCAAATTCTTCCAGTCAAGCTACGATCAGGACGAAAAAGGCACTATACTTTCCGTAAACCACGATCCAGGTAAATGGCCCACTTATCTTGGATATTTTCTTCTCGGACTCGGCTTTTTACTAAACCTGCTAAATCCTTACAGCAGATTTGGAAAACTGGCACGGACAAGATATATTCAGAGTGCAAAAAAACCTGCAGCAGCGGCTATTGCGTTTCTTATGCTGTTATTTACAAACAATCTTAATGCAGCCAATGAACATGCCGGACATAATCACTCTCAGATTGATATGAAGCATATTATCGAAACAGTCAAAAAGATAGATAAAAAGCATGCTGAAAATTACGGCTCAATTCTATTACAAAGCCACGATGGAAGAATCAAACCTATCGATTCTGCAGCAATAGACATTTTAAACAAAATTCACGGTTCAGACACAATGCTGGGGCTTACACACAACCAGATAATTCTTGGGATGGCTGCAAAACCAACATACTGGCAAAGAATCAAAATGATAAAAGTTAATCATCCCGGAGTCAAAAAACTATTAGGAATTCCTGAAGATGAAAAGTATTTTGCATTTGTAGAGATATTTGACAAAAACGGTAACTACAAGCTAGCGGAGGCGGTAGAAAAAGCCACAAGAAAAAGACCCGGAGAAAGAGACAAGTTTGATAAAGAAGTTATCAAAGTAGATGAGAGACTCAACATCGCATATATGGTATATTCGGGTGAATTTATGAAAGTATTTCCGCTAAAAGGCGATCCAAACAAAACATGGTATTCTCCCGCAGCAGCTCTGAAAACTTTTCCACCGCAAGAGGCCAAAATCATAAGAGCAATATTGGAAAAGAATTTTAAGGGATTGAACAAGGGGCTAAGCAGCGGAGACTGGAGTCTTGCGGACGAAGCGGTAAATGAGATCAAAGCCTATCAGCAAAAATATGGAGCTGATATTATCCCTTCAAAATCAAGAATTGAAGCAGAACTTCTTTATAACAGGCTCGATATTTTTAACAGACTTGTTCCTGTTTATCTTCTATCAGGCCTTGTGCTGCTTTTTTTGATTTTCGCCAGACTTATGAAGCCTTCTTTAAACCTTGAAGTCCCTACAAAAATTGTTGTAGGAATTTTGATAATAGCTTTTTTAGCACATACATTTAATCTCGGACTTAGATGGTACATTGCCGGACATGCTCCATGGAGCAACGGTTATGAAGCGATGCTTTATATCTCTTGGGCAATAATACTATCTGGTATTCTTTTTGCAAGACAATCCGAGTTTGCTGTCTCATCAACCGCTATATTTGCGGGTATCACTCTTTTTGTAGCGCATCTTAGCTGGCTGGATCCTCAAATTACCACTATGGTTCCGGTATTGAAATCATACTGGCTGACTATTCATGTTTCTGTTATAACTGCCAGTTACGGATTTTTGGGATTGAGTGCGCTTCTTGGATTTATAGCATTGATTCTTTTTATCATGCTCGGTTTTACAAAAAAAGATGAAACTAGAAAGCAGATAATACTCAATATCAAAGAAGCCGGCAGAATTAATGAAATGTCTATGATTGTAGGTCTATCGCTTTTGACCGTAGGAAATTTCCTGGGAGGCGTATGGGCAAACGAGTCATGGGGTAGATACTGGGGATGGGATCCAAAAGAGACATGGGCACTTGTTACAATTCTAGTATATACTGCTGTTGTTCACCTCCGGTTTATTCCTAAAGTCTGGAACAGTTTCAATTTTGCCGCTCTGTCTGTAGTGGCATACAGTTCTGTTATCATGACATACTTTGGGGTAAACTACTATCTATCCGGTCTTCATTCATACGCAGCAGGCGACCCCGTTCCGGTCCCAACCTGGGTATATTACGCTATAGTGATCGTTGCCGCCATAATAGCGGCCGCTTACAGAAACAGAAAAGTTTTTGAACAACTTCAAAAATCTGCTATTAAAATCTCTTAATCTAATGGTACTGTGAAAAATCTTCACAGTACCAATTATTAAAAAAATTTATTTTACTTTTTTTTGATTTAAGTCAAATTTACTGTATAATAATATTAAAAATCTATATATAAAAAGGAATAGAACTTGAAAAAAATGTCCGCAGTGATTATTGTGCCTGTTTTGCTTATATCTTCTTTGTGGGCATCGCCAAAACTGGAATTTAAAGAAAGATTGATCAAATCAGCAACAGAAAAAGCCCATAAAGGTGACCCAAATGCACAATTTACTTTAGGGGAGATGCACTATCTCGGTTTTCTGGGGAAAAAAGATTATGAAAAGGCTATTGAATGGTATGAAAAGGCTGCCAATAAAGGACATACCAAGGCAATGTTCAATCTTGGATATATGTACTTTACCGGCAAAGGAGTCGACAAAGATTATAAAAAGGCTCTCTATTGGTTTAAAAAAGCTGCAGAGAAGGGCGATCCTAAAGCTCAACTCTATCTTGGCGATATATACTATAAAGGGCTTGGTGTAGAAAAGGATTATAAAAAAGCTTTTTACTGGTACAAAAAAACTGCCGATATGGGATATCCCAAAGCACAATATATAGTAGGCAATATGTACAAAAGAGGAAAAGGGGTTGAAAAAGATATTGACAAAGCGGAGTATTATCTCAAAAAATCCGCCATGCAAAGCTGTTCAGATGCCGAACTTGAACTGGGAAAAATGTACTTAACCGGAGAGGGAGTAGAAAAGG
The DNA here is from genome assembly GCF_015100395.1 of Nitrosophilus alvini. Taxonomy (NCBI): domain Bacteria; kingdom Pseudomonadati; phylum Campylobacterota; class Epsilonproteobacteria; order Nautiliales; family Nitratiruptoraceae; genus Nitrosophilus; species Nitrosophilus alvini. The sequence continues at coordinate 1,408,427 of NZ_AP022847.1, forward strand.
ACGAAGAGAAAGCAAAACAGCTTTTGAAAAAAGCATTAAAAGACGGGAAAAAAGAGGCCGAAGAGCTGTTGAAAAAAATAGAAGAGTAGATATAACTTTCATAATCTCCGGAAATTTCTCCGGAGATTGGGTTTCAAAACTTTACCCTTCACTGTTATCAAGACCGGGCAATCTCTCCTTCATTATCACCACTTCCCACCCGTAAGTATCAAGTATCTTTTTGGCACTTTTATTTCCATTCATATAGGCCTGCTGTATCCAGTGCTTAGCCTCATCCATATCTTTTGGAACACCTTCGCCTGTCAGATACATTTTTCCAAGATATAACTGAGCCTCCGCATGCCCCTGGGCTGCAGCCTTTTCAAAAAGCTCATAAGCCATTTTAAAATCTTTTTTTATACCAGTTCCTGTATAAAACATTTTACCCAGAGCAAAATGTGCTTGCGGATAACCCTGATTTGAGGCTTTTGTGTACCAGTAAAGAGCTTTACCGTAATCAGCCGGTACTCCTTCTGCATTGTAATACATTGTTCCAAGATATAACATTGACTTAGGATCGCCCTTCTCTGCAGCTTTTTTAAACCAATAGAGAGCCTTTTTATAATCTTTTTTAACTCCTACTTCATTGTGATACATATACCCAAGATTGAACATTGCCTTGGTATGTCCTTTATTGGCAGCCTTTTCAAAATATTCAATAGCTTTTTCATAATCCTTCTCAACACCAAGCCCTAGATAATACATGTCGCCTAATGCATAAAGTGCGTTTGGATTCCCTTGCTGTGCAAGTTTTATGACAGAAGAATATGCTCTTTCAATAAACTCGCTTTTTGCATTTGCACTAGAACCGCTTCCCGCAATCATAACCGACACTATTAGCGACAGTAGTACGCCTTTTCTCATTCTATACTCCTTGCTCTTTGATTTTGCCCGCACCAGTTATTTTTTATGGCATCTTCTGCACCACAGCATAGTCCCTCTGCCCATATACCCTTTCAGCATAAAACCGTTGTTAGAAACATGCGGAGTATGACAACTTGTACATGATAACTCTTTAGTAGGATCCGTAGGGTCTTTCTTTCCTTTTGTCGGATGGGATTTTCTTGAGAATGTTGTTACAACATGACCTTTTGTTTTCTTATCCACGTGACATGCAGTACAAAGATTCCATACTTTATATCTCAAAAATTTCTTATCTTTTCCTCCGTGAGGATCATGGCATTTATTACATCTGCCGTCATCAACCGGTTCGTGTCTGTATTTCTCTTTGTAAAACTTCTTCTCAAATTTTTTATGGCACTCAAAACATACCGGTGCGATAGGGTCAGGATTGATAAATCTGGAGGCACCTTTATATTTCTCATTAAACTCACCGGTTTTTCCAGTATGACAGCTTGTTGCACATAACCAGTTTGCAGCAGGTGCGTGCATATACTTCTCAAAAAATATAGGTTTGTGGCAGTCAAAACAGTTTGATTCATATATATCTTCGAAAGCTATCCCTTTTTGTTCGTTTACACTCATATCATGACATTCAGAACAGATCTTCTCATTCTCTTCGGTATGAAAAAACTGCTTGTGAAAAATTTTAGGAGGATATCTGTATTTTTTATATAGAATACTTTTGTAATAGACTTGCCTGATAGCTTCATACACTTTTCTATCTTTAGAGTAAGCTATAACCTTTATTTTATTTACACCCAAATTTAGCTTTACATTAAGGCAAAAATACTCCTCATGATCACTCTTAACCTCTACGTTTCCGCTTAATTTATCACCGACAAAAACAGAAATCCTATCTACTCCGCTACCTTTTTTAACGACTACAGCGGCATATTTAGAATAGTATATGTCCTGTCCATACGGCTTTATAAGCTCAAATTCTCCTCCAAATGCGGAAATGGAAAAGAAAAGTAGAATAAGCTTTAAAATGCTCTGTACTTTTTTCACCATCTGCCTCCGGAACTTGCAAGATCAAGGCAGACATTACGCATATTTGCAAATTTCTCTCTCAACAAAAACTTTCTATCCGATACATGGGGATTATGACAACTTATACAGTTAAAATCGCCTGTTATAAATCTTTTCTCAATCTCTTCTCCATTTTTATATCTGGTTTTGAACAATGAGATATATTTTCTTTTTGAACTCTTATCTGCATGACATGTGGTACAGAGTTTCCATACGCTTTTTCTCAAAAAGTTTTTATTTACGTCAGATGAGTGGGGATTGTGGCATTTATTACACTTGCCTGCTCCAACAGGATCGTGTTTAACTTTTTTACTGCTCCATATTTTATGGTTTCTCTTATGGCATTTAAAACAGGTATTTCCGACAGGATCTGGATACAGAAATTTTGACTTTCCTTTATACTGCCTGTTTTTAGCCCCGATTTTCCCGTTATGACATGGCAAACAAACAAAATTTACAGTAGGAGCATGGGCAAATTTCTTATAGATTAAAGATTTATGGCAGACAAAACAGTTAGATTCGGTTACATCATAAAATGCTACTCCCTCTTCCTCATTAACGCTCATGTCATGACAAGAGCTGCACATTTTATCAAATTCGCCGTTATGAAAGAACTTTTTCTCATAACCTTCCGGAACAATTTTATAAAATTTTGATAAAAAAGCTTTTCTGTAAAAATGTATCTTTTTTCGGGCTTTTTTTTCTCCGTTTATATATGCAACAACCTTTACTGAATGCTCACCGAAAGGAAAGTTGAAAGTTTGACAATATGTATCTTTATCCTTTTCGATTTTTATTTCAACTCTTTCATTTTGACTTGTATATATAATTATTTTATCTATTTTTTTATCATATATTTTAACTGCAACAGATATATACTCTTCCTCATATACCCCTTTATCTGCAGGCTGTAGAATATCTATGGGATCATATTTCGCTTTTTTGATAAGAGATACGATTATCCCGTTTTCATCTTGGTTATTGTTGTTTGTTTGGGCAAACAAGAGTACCTCAAAAGAAAAAAAGAGAAGAATACAGAGAGCCAGTTTGGTTATGATCTTCTCTTTTCTCATTTTTTGCCCCTATTTTTTAAATACGTCTTCGCTGTACTTATTCTTCTGTTTTACTCTGTCATACTCGTATTTCTTATGACATGCCGGCTGACAAGAACCACCCGTTTTTGTTTCGATATACCTGATAGGGAATTTTATGCCGCCAAATTCCGTATATCTTCTGATAAGATGCGGATATTTTGAAGCATGCTCATCATGACATGCCCTACACGCCCTACCTTTTTTATTATTTACATGCAGATAGTGAAGATTCACTTTTCCGTCTCTAAAATCTGTTTTTTCAGAATATTTGTCTTTTATCTTCTCTATTTTATGGCACTTAAAGCATATGAAATCTTTTTTCGCTTCAAAATCATCATAAAACTCTGTGGTATAAGACCTTCTGAGTATACTGAAATGATTTGAACCGTGAGGATTGTGGCAGGCTGCACATCCTCCCTCTTTTTTTACATCTTTTATAGGCTTATGCCAATTTGGATTTCTTTTGAGGTGTTCTGCCATATTCATTAGCATTCCGCCGTCTTCATCAGACTTGACCTCTTTATTGTGACAACTCAAACACATTTTAACCTGCTGCTTCTTGAGTATACCTTTATGATTTGTCGCATGAGGATTATGGCACTCCAAACACTTTCTCTTAGAGTTGTTGACAGCACCATGTTTATATTTGACATTCTCTATCCATTTTTTCATATTCACATGTTTTTCTAATTTAGAATGGCAGTCTAGACACAAGCGCATCTTTCCGTCATCTTTCAAAAGAGTTTTAAAGTCGGAAGTATGAGCCTCGTGACATTTTACACAATTATCTTCAGCCGGCTTATGTTTAAATGCCGCCTTCATATTTACAGTCTTCTTGATTTTCTTTTTGTTGCCAGGTTTATGACACTTCAAGCAGAGCTGGTTAACGGTATCTGCCTTAAGAAGATTGTTCGCATTTGACTGATGCGGATCATGACAGTCTATACATCTTCCCTCTTTTACCGGTTTATGGTCAAATTTTTTGTTATATCTTGTCTTATGACACTTATAACAAAGCTCTTCTATATTTTTTGTTATAAGTTTACCCGGCTTTGCGCCTGCAGAAACGTGGCAAAGTTCACACGCCCCCATATGAAACGGTTCATGAAGATACTTTTTAAGAGGTCTGAACTTTTGCGGAAGCTCCTCTGGCTTTAAAAATCTTGCTTTTCTGGCTTTTGCCTTCGTATGCTTTAGTTTTTTCTCTTCTATGAGTTTTTTTGTTGTAATTTTTAATGCTTCTTCGGTCTTTTTCTCTATAACAGCAATTTTTTTCTTCTCTTTAGCAGTTATTCCTTCACCTATCTCCTGAGCAATTTTTGTAACATTTATCTCTTTTAGCTCTTCTTCAGTAATCTCGGCATGTGTGGGGTAATACTTATGAGGGCCTTCCAAAACTCCGTGCAGTATGCTTTTTGTTATCTTTTGGGCACGTTCTATTTTTTTTGCCAGATCAAACTTGGCAATTGAATAGAATCCCGCTCCGATTACAATAGCAATAATCATCATAAGTATTATATTCTTTATCTTCATCCCCACACCTTCTTAAATCTATTTTATCAAAAACATATTAATCAATACTCAAATTTTCCTACAGGACACTTTTCAGCCGTAACTTTTTTCCTTATCAAATGCTCTTTTGGCGCATGATGCGGATTGTGACACTTGTTACAGTTTATGTTCTCTTTTGGCTGCACAACCGGAATATGACACTCAAAACAGAGATCTTGTACAGTAGGTGTCAAAATTGCCGCCGGTTTAGATCTCTTAGGCGCATGACATACCTGGCACGCACCCATAATAAACGGCGGATGCTTATATTTTTGAACGGGCTTAAATGCTTGTGGAAGCTCTTTTTCATCAATGGTTTTCGAACTGCCAGTATGCTCTTTGATATATTCCACGCTTATATTGGGATTTCTGAAAATATGATGTGTTCCCTCCATAATATTTTCCATAATATTTTTATTGATTTTTACGAGCCTAGTAAAGTTGACTTCACTCATTGCGACAGCGGTAAATATCATTATCAAAACAAGTCCGCCTATTAGAGCTAGTTTTCTGTTTTTATCTGTCATCTTGGTGCCTCTCTTTATTAATGATGTTCGTTATGGGCTTCTTCTTCAGCCACTTTTTTTTCTGCTTGTTTTGATGCGAGCTCTTCTTCAGCAGCATAGTTGGGTTTATCTCTTTTGTAATTGTAGTAATCCTCATCATAAACCGTACCGATCTTATCAAGCTCTTTGCCAAGCTCATAATGTCCAACATATTTATGACAGTCTACACACATAGCCTGTACTTTTTTGTGTTCTACCTCAACTTTCAGCTTTCCTGAAAAATATGCTTTATGTGCAAGATATGCTTTTTTGTTCGGCTTTGTTGCTCTCAAAAGATTCTCATGGCAATGAAGACAACTGCTATCATATAGAAAGTTTCTTCTCTCTTCTCTCTTCTCTTTCCAATCTATGTTGAATGTATCGGCAGTCACTTCTGTTACAACATCATGTATACCTGTTCTGGCTTTTTGAACAAGGTAGCCTATGAGAGATTCGTGAGGAAGATGACAATCAGCACACTGAGCGACAAATCCGCTCTCTCCAAATCCCCCGTGCACACTGTTCAAATAAGCAGTCGCCATAGGTTTCATAGAGTGGCAGGAGCTACAAAAATTGACTCCAGAAGTCTCTTTTACAGCTACAGCAGTAATATAAGAAATGACAAGGCCTATAACTAAAAAAAGTCCTCCTATTCCCGCCACAACTTTAAAGCTCAGTTTCGAGCCTCCCGAATTTGAACAAGTATCGTCCATTTTCATACCTGTCTCCTCTGTTTTTTTGATTTCATCTGGTTTAGCGCTCTCTTCAACGCTACTGGTTTTCTTCTCTTCGCCATTCATACCAATCCTTCCTTAATTCAATCTGATGTATTTACAAATTTAACTAACAACAATTCTCAGCAAGTAGAAATGAATTGTAAAATAAGTTTTATTAAAATAAATTAAAATCTAATGTATTTGATTAAATTATTTTTTATTTTATAATTTTAATAACTGTTTCTTATTAACATTGATCTGTTTTGTTATTTAAACCTTTATTATAATAAAAATAACTGCTATTGAAAACATACAACCTGTAATTCTGCGGTAATTTTTTACACATGTATTACAAAAATTCCCAAAATGCCTATTTTTTGGTACTTTGTTATGCAAATGTCATTCCGCGATGTTTCTCATTTTTTTTATATCCATAAACAGTATTTATTTATCATATCTACATAGCCAACCCGATATTTATAATGATTTTTTATATTTAAATTTTGGAAAAAAAATATATGATTTTTTCTGTCTCTTAAAAAAAGAGGCGGCCATACGGCCTGTAGATATAAAAAAGAGGTATTGTAGTTAAATATTAAATTATTTGTTGTATTTAAAGTTTATTAAATTTTTTTTGCTATAAAAAGTGTAGAGATTCCCATAGAAAATGACTTATGATACATCATTTCAAAGCCGCTCTCTTTAAGCTCATCTATCATTTTTTTCGTAGTCAAAAAATTATCTATGGAGTTTGGCAAATATTGATAGGCCTCTTTATTACCGGAAACCATGCCACCGACAGCAGGAAGAACTCTTTTCATATAAAAATCTACCAGTATCGAGCCTATTCCCTCTCTCTCCTGTTTTGTAAACTCGAGTATAACGATCATTCCAGAAGGTTTCAGAACTCTGTGAAACTCTTTTAAAGCCTCTATCCTATCAACTACATTTCTTATTCCGTAAGAGATACTCAAAATATCTGCACTGCTATCTTCTACAGGAAGGTTTTTTGCTTCAGCCTGCAAAAATTCCATATCAGGAAGTTTTTTTCTTGCAACCTCAAGCATTCCGGTTGAAGGATCAATACCAAGATATTTTTCGACTTGTATATTTTTGGCCTCTGCCCTGTTTCTCCAGTAATCAAGCATATCACCGGTTCCGCACGCAACATCAAGAATAAGACTCAGTTCTTTTTTGTCATAAAAACCGTATGTCAGGTCACATCCTCTTTTTCTCCATGTTTTATCTACACCAAAACTCAAAACCCTGTTAGCCATATCATATGTCTTTGCTATATCATCAAACATATTTACTATTTTTTTCTGTTTATCCATTTTTAACCCTTTTCGCCCAGATCATAAGATCCCTACCTATTTTCTTAATGTTTAAAAACTCTAGTTCCAACAAACCCCTGTACGAAGAGATATCTCTTATAACAGGTGCTTCAAAAAAAAGATACCAAGAAGCTATATCTTTGATAGCTTCAATCATCCCCTCACCGCCCTCTATCATGACGTATCTGTATCTATTCAATATCTCAAAGCTGTCATCTACAAAAACTTTTCTTCCCTGAACTTTGAACAGAGGAATATTCCTGTCAAAATCCTTTTTTTCAGAGAATATAAGCACATCAGGAGGCCTACCGCCGGTAAGCCTGCAATCAAGAACAGGTCTGTCTATACGGACAGTGTTGCCACCGATTACAATCAGTTCTATTTTCTCTCTTAATTTATGAACATATTTCCTTGACTCTTCAGAACTTATTATACCGCCCTTGATCGAACCGTTAAGTGTCTGTGCCAACTTGAAAAAAACAAAAGTCTCTTTTTGCCAGGTCACAAAAGGCTCAATGAGTTTTTTCGCTTCCTCTTCCATAATACCGGTTTTTACATCAACAGTTGACTCAAGTTTTTCTATACCGCCGGCAGCTTCAGGATTTGGATCTTTAGTTCCTATTACTACCCTTTTGAAAGATAGCTCTCTTATCAAATCGGCACAAGGGGGCGTTTTCCCAAAATGATTGCAGGGCTCAAGAGTAACATATATGGTACACTCTTTAAAAATATTGTCATGTTGGCTTAAAATATATTCGTATAGGGATATAGCTTCGTTTATATCCAGAATCTTTTTATCACCGGTAAGAATATGGAATGCACTTTTTATAGCAAGAAGTTCTGCATGAGGAGTGCCCGCCTCTTTGTGAGCCTCTATAGAAAGAATTTTTCCATTCCCGTCTGTTATCACGGCGCCCACAGCAGGGTTGGGGAAAGTAAGTCCCTGATATTTCCAAGCCTTCTCGATCGCAAGGCTCATACACAGCTTATCGATATTTACCATTCAAAATATGTCTTTGCCGAACTGATATCGTTAAAATTTATCTCTTCTTTACCGTGATCGGTCAAAAGAGTTATGGTATTTCCTTTCACATCCTCTATTTTTCCTTTTATTACCGTACCGTCATTAAGGACAATTTTTACACTTTCTCCTATAGAGTTCTCAAAGTGTGAAAGTTTTTTCAGTTTTCTTTCAACTCCGGGAGAGCTTACTTCAAGATAATACTCACCTTTGACAGGAGGAGTAACATCAAGCAGAGGAGAAATCAGATTGCTTATCTGTGCACATTTATCAAGATCTATACCATTTTTTGACTTTATATATATTCTATAAATAGTTTTTCCGTGTTCGGTAACTGTCTCTATATCATACAGTTCTACACCGGCATCTTCTACAATTTGCCTTATTTCCGATTCAAGTGACACTATTTTTCCTTCTTTATCTTTTCGAAAAGCTCTTCTATTCTTTTTGATTTATCGATATTTTCATCAAACTTGAAATGAAATTTAGGACATTTAAACCATCCGCTGCTCTCTAAACAGTATCTTTCAAGTGCTCTTGAAGCTTTTTTAAGCTGTTTGAGTATCTCTTTTTTTTCCTCTTCGGTAAAAAATCCCGGGTCAATATATATGTCTGCATCATACAGGCCCTTTTTGCATACCACTTCGGTAATCGTAAGCCCATGAAGCCTCTCGTCATTAAGATGTCCAAGGGCTTCGGGAATCAGCTCTCTGAGCAACGATGCAGCCCTTTGTCTTTTTATTTCGCTAGGATTCATAGAGTCTGTTGCTCCTCGGTCTCTTTGTATGTTTCTATAATATCGCCTACTTTTATATCATTGAAATTTTCTATCATAAGACCGCACTCATACCCTTTTGTAACCTCTTTTACATCATCTTTAAATCTTTTTAGCGAACTGATACGGCTGTCATATATTACAACACCGTCTCTTATAACTCTAGCTTTTGAGTTTCTGCTGATTATACCGTCTGTTACAATACAGCCGGCTACAGTACCGATCTTAGGTACGGTAAATGTCTCTCTCACTTCCGCCTGCCCTGTAACTTCCTCTTTTATGACAGGTGAAAGAAGACCGCTAAGAAGCGCTTTTACATCATCTATCAGATCGTATATTATTGAGTATGTTCTTATCTGGATTCCAAGCTGCTTGGCCTTCTCTTTGATAGCTCCGGTAGGCCGTACATTAAATCCGAGAATTATCGCATTTTCACTGGCATCGGCAAGAGATACATCGGTTTCGGTTATTCCGCCGACTCCAGAGTGAATAATCTTGATTTTTACCTCTTCATTTCTAAGCTTTTCAAGGCTTCCTTTTATCGCTTCAAGACTTCCTTGTGTATCAGCTTTTATAATAACAGGCAGAGTCTTTATTTGCCCCTCTTTAACAAGAGAAGAGAGCTCTTCAAGTGTAACTTTCGTTGTTTTTGAAAGCTCTTTTTGTCTCTCATACTCAGCTCTTCTTTCAGCATACTCTCTTGCAGTTTTATCATCTTTAACCGCTACCATAATCTCGCCGGCAGCAGGCACTTTGTTCAGACCCACAACAACTCCCGGCTCACTGGGTCTTCGCTCTTTAACATTTTTGCCAAGATCATCTATAATTGCCCTGACTCTTCCGTATGCCGTTCCGCAGACAACGTGATCTCCCATATGCAAGGTACCGTTTTGTACTATAACTGTAGCTACCGGCCCTCTTCCTTTTTCCAGCGAACTCTCTATAACAACAGCTTTTGCCTCTCTCTTTGGATTTGCCTTAAGTTCCATCAACTCTGCCTGAAGCAAGATAGTCTCAAGAAGTTCGTCTATCCCCTGTCCGGTTTTGGCGGAAACTTCCACAAACTCATACTCTCCGCCCCAGTCTACAGGCGTTATCCCCATTTCGGCAAGCTGAGACTTTACAAGGTCTGGATTTGCATCCGGTTTGTCTATCTTGTTTATTGCTATTATCATAGGAACATCTGCAGATTTCGCATGGTTTATAGCCTCAACTGTTTGGGGCTTAACACCATCATCAGCCGCAACTACTATAATGGCAATATCAGTGGCTTTTGCACCGCGCGCTCTCATCTCCGTAAACGCTTCATGTCCCGGGGTATCTATAAAAGTTATCTTTTTGCCGTCTTTTTCAACCATATACGCACCGATGTGCTGGGTTATTCCACCGGCCTCTTTTTCAGCAACTTTTGTATGTCTTATTTTATCCAGAAGCGAGGTTTTTCCATGGTCTACATGTCCCATTATTGTTATTACAGGCGGTCTCTCCTCAAGATACTCATCCTCTTTTTCGTCATAAACTTTTACATAATCCAGCTCTTCGAGAGGATTTACCGTTTTTATCTCAACACCGAACTCTTCTGCTAAAACCTCAAGAGTATCTTTGTCTAAAAAGTCATTTTTAGTAACCATCATTCCGAGGTTAAACAAAACTTTTATCACTTCAGCCACACTTTTGCCGGTCTTTTCCGCAAACTCATAAACTCTTATATCTTCAGGAATCTCTACCACTTTTACTTCTTCTACTTTTTTCTCTATTTTTTTCTTCTTTTTCTTCTTTTTTCCTCTGCTTATCGATCTTGTCTCTGCAACAAAACTCTTTCTTGCTACTTTTATTCTCTTGTCATCGATCTCTTTTTTCTGTTTCTCTTCAACTTTTTTCAACTCTTCTGAAAAATCAGGAAGAACAACAACCTCTTCTTCCAGGTCTATACTCACATCACTAAGCTCTCTGTCTGTAAGAATTTCTATCTTTTTACCGCTCTCTTTTTTTGGAGCAGCAGGCGTTTTTTTCGCTTTCTTCGTCTTTTTCTTGAGACTCTCTTCGGTTGTTTGCAACATCTGCGCAAGATCGGCTTTTGCTTCTACCGGTGCTTCGGGCTCTTTTTCCACAACCTCTTCTTTTGGTCTCTTTTTCTTGACAATAACAAGTCCTCTTCTCTTTTTCATAGATGTTGTTGCAAGAGTCTCTTTTTCAACCTCTTTGGGCTTGGATATTTTCTCTTCAGCCTCTTTTTTTACCGCTTCTGTTTTTGAAACCTCTTCTTTTTTAGTTTTCTCTTCTTTTTTCTCTTTAACAGCTTTTACACTCTCTTTTTTATCTTCTTTTTTTGCAACAGAACTCTTTTTTTCTTCTTTGGTTTTGGTGGTCGATTTAGTAAAAGCGCCACTCATAATATAATCCATCAGTTTTTCCGCTTCTTCATATGTAACCGTGCTTGAGGCTGCTTTTACATTAAAACCTATTTCAATGGCTCTTTCAACAACTTCTTTGCTTTTAAGTCCTAATTCACTTGCTATTTCATGGATTCTAACTTTATCCATTATCTATTTTCTCCTTTAACATTACCTCATAGAGGGACTTTATGGCACTTGCCGGGTCTGTTTTGCAGATTCTTGCAAGGCTTTTCCCCAAATTTTTTGAATCTATACAATCTTTGCAGATATAAAAACTTCTTCCTGTCCCGATATACTGGATTATTTTTTTATCTGAGCATTGAAGTCTGTAAAGCTCCTCTTGCAAAAATCGTTTTTTGCAATGTATACACATTCTTACCGGCTTAGACATAGTGGGCTAATTATACCAAAAAGTTATCTTTTACCAAAATCAGACTCAATTTTCAATAATCAGACCAGTATTATCGAATGCGACCGCTCTTACTTCAAACTCAGGAAACCTCTTTTTCAATACATTTTCCACTCTTTTACTATCACTTTCATGCACCATATTGAAAAAAGTGGAACCGCTTCCGGAAAGCGTACTCATCAAGGCTCCATTTTCAAGAGCTGTTTTTTGAACTTCGAAAAGTATAGGCATCGATTTCATTCTGATATTTTGATGCATCCTGTCTTTGGAAGCAATTTTCAAAAGATCCCACTGTTCGCTGAACATTGCAGATACCAACAGAGAGCTTCTTGAGAGATTAAAAACCGCATCATCTTTTGAATAAAACTTGGGAAGCCTGGTTCTGGAATGGGCTGTAGATATGGAACGTTTTGGTATTACTACAACAGCATTGACACTGGAAGGCATCTCTTTTTTTAGGCTGTAAATCTTATCTTTTTCCACAACAGCCACATTAAAACCTCCCATAACGGCAGGAGTGATGTTGTCAGGATGCGGTTCATACTGAAGAGCAAGATTGAGGATTTTTTGCTTTGATATGGAAACTCCAGCCGCCTCATAAGCAGCAGCTATTGCACTGACAATTACTGCCGAACTGCTTCCAAGTCCACGTGAGAGAGGAATATTGTTATAAAATGTAAATCTGAATTTGTCTATTTTTCCGGTAAGATTTTTGTAATAATCGTTAAATATGCTGATAAATATATTATTGCCTTTAAGCCTGGGATTTTTTTCTCCTTCGCCTTTTATGGAAACACTGAAAAATTTTGAACGCTTGATTTTTACGATATTTCTTATATTCAAGGCAATTCCGAGCGTATCGAAACCCGGTCCCATATTTGCACTTGTAGCCGGTACACTTATTACCAAATACTCTCCTGTTTTAAAATTTGGTCACTTCAAACCGCCGGTAAAATATAAAGAGGCTCTATATCATCACTGAATCTGCTTCTATCCAGTCTTGTCGGCAGTTCAAATGAGGTATCAATCTTTTTTTCAAACTTTTTTGTCGAAATAATACCATTTTTTTTGACAAAATAGAGGTTGCCGATTGCCGGAATCGGTTCATCTTTACTGAACAGAAATCCATCTGCAGCCTTTAACTCTATCCCGCGTGAAATACTCAGGGTTTTTAAAAAAATATAGACAAGTTTTATTGACATAAAACTGCCCGGCCCTTTTGCAAAAAAAACTGTATTTATATCATACTCTTTCAAAATTTCAGAAAAAAAAAGCGGCAAAACTTCACTCGTTTTTTCGTTACTCTCAACTATTTTGACTAGCTCATCGTTTTCATAGATGCCGATTTTCAAAGGAGAAGTCAGGGCAACGATAATAATATCGACTTTTTTACGCAAGGGCTCTTTCAATGCCTGAGGCAAAACTTTCCTCTTCTATTTCGATAATCTCATAGTTGCTTTTATCTTCCAAAAGTTTGAGAGTAAGTTCATGATTGAGTTTGTGGCTACCTGCAAATGATTCATATGCGCCCATTATAATATAACCCATCAGGCTCATATCTCCTATTGCATCAAGTATCTTATGCCTGACAAACTCATCTTTAAACCTTAAACCGTCACTGTTAAGTACTTTTTTACTGTCAAGAACTATAGCGTTGTCCAGACTCCCTCCAAGAGCCAGCCCCAGACTTCTTAGATACTGTACTTCATGCAGAAAACCAAAGGTTCTGGCTTTTGCTATCTCTTCAAGAAAAGCCTTTCTGGAAAACTCGAAACGATAAGACTGTTCTGCGATTACAGGATGGTCAAAGGAGATAGAAAATTCGAAAATCGGTTCATTTGATGGTTTTAGTTTTGCATATTTTTTATCATGCGTTACAATAACTTCTTTTTTAACTTTAAGAACTTTTTTGTTTTTGGAAAGCTTTCTGATACCTGCCTCATCAAGAAGCATACAAAAACCTATACTGCTTCCATCCATAATGGGAACCTCATCAGAATCAAGGGAAATTCTGAGATTGTCTATTCCGTATGCGTAAACGGCAGACAAAAAGTGTTCGATTGTAGATACGGTCACACCGTCTTTCCCGATAACAGTGGCCATTTTAGTCTCTCTTACATTTTCAGCACACAACGGTATACTGACACCTGCATCGCTTCTGTAAAAAACGATTCCCATATCCTCTTCAAGAGGCTCTAAAACCATTCTGACAGGCTTTCCTTTATGAAGACCGATACCGGTTAGTTCTACTTTTTTTGCTATTGTAGTCTGTTTCATTAATATCTTCCCCTGGCCAGGCTTTCCGTAAATTGCCCTATTGTACCAAAAAATATGTTAAACAGGTATTTATATCTCTTTATTTATAAGTTTTTTTGCATCTTTGATAATATCTGTTATATTAATTTTTATCCATTTTTTATCCATCCATTCCAATGGATTGACCTCGACCCCTTGTACAACAGTGCCAAAATGCAGATGGTCCCCAAGAGCCAATCCCGTCATTCCGGTTTTAGCAATGATTTCACCCTTTTGAACCTGATCACCTTTTTCAACCATAATCGCAGAACAGTGTCCATAAAGAGTGTAAAGTCCCAAACCGTGATAAAGTATCGGCATATTTCCGTAAATACCGTTATACTCCGCATATACCACTTCTGCTTTGTTACTTGCTTTTATCGGAGCTTGTTTTATACTGGCAAAATCATAACCCAAATGATACGATTCACTGACGAGTTTTTTACCGTAGTAGTAATATCTGTGATCTCCGAAACCTCCAAGTTTTGCGCCGTTTTTTAACGGATAAAAAGGCTTTATAGAGAAACTTTTTACCATCTTTTCAGGTACTTGGGATGTTATATCTTCTATCAGTTTCTCATTAATACCTCGTAACGTTTCATTTACAAATTTGAATTTTTCTACAAGAGACATTCCTTCAGTCTCAGGATATTCGCTTGCAATATCGGAAATTTTTCCTTTAAGAAAGCTGTCTTTCAGATGAATAATGCTTTTTTTATATTTAACATCTTTTAAAAAATATTTTATATAGCTTTTCGAGACATTTCCGGCTTTGTCCGTTGAGACTACTGTGGCCCTGAAACTGTTTTGGGTTATAGGCCATGCAACCAAAGCTATATAATACCCCTCTTTGTAGAAAGGTACGGCTTTAAATCTTTTTTCGAAATTTGTCTGTATGTATATATCTTTCATATTTTCATCAACCGCTTTGAATACGACAAGGGCAGTACCGCCTCTTTTAATCATATATGAATTTATAACGATGTATTGAGAAGGTCTTTTTTTATCAATTATAATTTTTACATCTTTTTCTGTTTCATTGCCGGCAAAATAGTTCCATCTGCTATTATCTTTTGCCGTTATTTTCAGATACCCAACATTGTTTGCAAAAATAAGGCCGATTTTGGGAGCTTTTAGTCTTAGGTCTATCTCTTTGAGAGGATTTTCAAGCTTGGCTTCTGCCAAAACGGTTTCATTTTTTCCATCACTAAGGATAACTTTATAGTAACTTATACCCGTATTATCAGTAATTTTTACTTTGATCGGAGTTTTTAGATTCCAATATATAAGCTCGGAAATTTCTATTTTGGGACTCTCCCTTTCAAAAGATTGTGATGTATATATGTAAAAACCGCCGCCGCCTGCCATTATAAGTAAGAACATAAATATATATATAAGTTTATTGCTTCTTCTTCTCAATTTTTTATCTCCTCTCTCAAAGCTTTTAATAGATTTTCCAACACCTTTTCAAATGAACTATCTTTTACCGCATATCCGGCTGCTCTTTTATGTCCGCCGCCTCCGAACATTTTTGCAATTTTACTTACATCAACATAGTTTTTTGACCTGAGCGATACCTTAATAGTACTATCTTTCTCTTCTCTGAGCAATACCCCCACTTCCACCGTTGCCAGGGATCTGGCCATATTTGATGCATTTTCAGCATCACTGATAACCGCTCCTGTCTCTTTAAACATCTCCTGGGTAACTCTGACAACGGCAACTTTTGCATCAAGAAAAAGCGTCAGGGTATCAAGAATTTTTGCTGTCAGCCTCAGTTTGGCCAGAGACTCTCTTTCTCTCAGCATTTTTGCCACATAGTGGGGATCAACACCTTTTTTCACCAGTTTTGCTGCAGTTTCAAAAACTCTTTGGGTAACTTTCTCATAGCAAAAGTAACCTGTATCGGTTACAATTGCGGTATATATGCAAAGAGCCGTATCTTTTCCGTATTCGATACCGTTTGTTTCCAAAAATCTGTAAATAACTTCAGAAGTAGATGCAAAATCGGGTTCTACTATATTAACATCTCCAAAGTGTGTATTACTGATATGGTGGTCAAAATTTACTATTGGACAGTTTTTTGGCTTATCAATTCCCAATCTTTCGAAACTTCCTGAGTCAAGTGATATCAAAAGATCACATTTTTTTGGCATACTGCGTCTGATTTTCGAAAAACCGGGAAGAAAATCGAGAGACCTCTGAATATCTTCGCTGACATTTACAACACTCACCTTTTTGCCTGCTTTTTTCAAAACATGAAACAGAGCAAGTGAACTTCCTATGGCATCTCCATCCGGATTAACATGTGAAATCAAAACAATGTTATCGCTCTTTTGTATATATTCGTATGCTTTTTTATACATAATTTTACCTGCTTAAATAGTAAAAAATCCCAATTACAAAAACTTCATTGAAATATCAGGCCATACCGCTTGATGCACGATACTGCCGGAGCTTATCGCATCTATACCTGTCTTTGCATACTCCTCTATATTTTCAACCGTTATATTTCCGCTCGCTTCTATAAGAATATGCGGGAATTTTCTTTTTTTATACAAAACCGTCTTTTTTATCTCATCCACATCCATATTGTCGCACATTACTATATCGGCTCCGGCCTCCATGGCCTCTTTTGCTTTTTCGTAATTTTCACATTCCACCTCTATTTTAGCGGTAAAGGGGATTTTTTTCCTGGCTTTTTTTATAAACTCTTTGAGATTTTTGACAGTTTTGAGATGCGTATCTTTCAGCATCAGAGCATCATCAAGACCAAATCTGTGATTTATAGCTCCGCCAACCCTTACGGCATATTTCTCAAACTCCCTTAGCAGCGGTCTGGTCTTTCTTGTATCAAGAAGTTTCACTCCGTATTTTTCAGCAATCTCCACCATTTTTTTCGTATTGGCCGCTATGGAACTCGCATGCAGGAGGGTATTGAGAATGGCTCTTTCAGCTGCAAGAATATCATTTGAACTTCCCTGAAGATACGCAATAAGATCACCTTTTTCAAATCTATCCGCATCCTCTTTTTGCCAATCTATTTCTATATCGACAATTTTTGCTATAGCATCGGCATAAACTACACCGGCCAAAACGCCTTCGCTTTTCGCTACAATTTTCGCTTTTGCCGGTTTTGAAGCAGCAACCCTTGAAAAAAGGTCTCCTCTGCCTATATCTTCAGCCAAAATACGCTTTGCAAAATCTTCAATGGCCATTACTTCCATCGCCCTCCCCATAAACTACTACCATCTCTTTTATATTTCAAACATTCTCTCAAGAGCAATTTTTGCCCATTTTCTTGTCTCTTCGTCGACAAAAATTTCATTGATAGGATCGCCCTTTTTTATTGCATACAGTACATCGGCAACATCCTGGAGAGTAGTCTCGTTCATAGTCGGACATTCCGGTTTTGTAGATGAAAGAACATATGTATTTTTGCTTCTTAGTCTGTGAACAAAGTTATATTCTGTTCCTACAGCAACTTTCTGATCTTCCGGCAAAGACCTTACATAATTTAGAAGCTGACTTGTAGAGCCGACAAAATCCGCCAATTTACATACTTCAGGTTTACACTCGGGATGAACCGCTATTTTGATACCGGGATATTTTTTTCTGAAAAACTCTACATCTTCAACTTCAAAAAGCTGATGAACGGAACAAAAACCGTTGTAACATATGATATCTGCCTCTTTGGGGTCACACTCTCCTTCACCGATAACACAAGATTTCACACCCATCTTGATGGCAATGTTCTGTCCCAGGCATTTATCGGGAACAAAAAGTATCTTTTTCCCGCTTGAGAGAGCTTTTTCTATAATTTTTGAGGCATTTGAGCTGGTACATACCATTCCTCCCATCTGTGCCACTTTTGCTTTTACTTCGGCATTTGAATTTATATATGTTATAGGAAGAATATCTTCTTTGTCTATGCCTTTTTTGACCATATACTCCACCGATTGGTCAAAATATTCCGAATCTATCATTCTTGCCATTGCACAGCAGGCAATTTTAGGCATAACAACTCTTTTTTCAGGCGATATTATCTTTACACTCTGCCCCATAAACCCGACACCGCAAAACAACACATATTCACTGTCTGCCTGGCTGGCCTTTTGAGCAAGCTGAAGACTGTCTCCTGTAATATCGGCCGTTTCAAATACTTCATCTTTCTGATAATAGTGTGCAACTATTGTTACTGAAAGCTCATTTTTAAGCTCTTTTATCTCTCTTTGCAACTCTTTAATGTCTTTCACGAAATCCCTTTCTGTCTAAAAATCGGATCCTATAAGAAAATCCGTTTGGAAAATTTTATAATAATTATATTATATATATTTGGCTAAAATTCTGAAAATTTGAAATTAGGACATCAAAAAATTATTTATGTCTCATAAAGGAAAATAATGTTGGATTTTCTGACAAATATTAATATACAGTTTTATATTTTGGCATATCTTGTAGGGGGTATCCCTTTTGGTCTTATTCTTTCAAAACTTTTTGCCGGCGTAAATGTAAAAGAGGGAGGTAGCAAAAGTATAGGCGCTACAAATGTTTTAAGAGTAGTTAAAGAAAAAGATCCTGCTCTCGCAAAAAAACTGGCTATTGCAACTATTTTATTGGATGCGTCTAAAGGTGTAGCTGTAATACTGCTTGCAAAAGCTTTTTCTCTCTCACCTGCCACCCAATGGGCTGTCGGTGTTCTTGCGGTTTTGGGACACTGTTTCAGTCCCTTTTTAAAGTTTGAAGGAGGCAAAGGGGTGGCTACAGGACTTGGTGTTCTTGCAGTTATGCTTCCTGTTGAGACTGCAATAGCTATCGGCGTATGGGCGATTATGATAAAATTGACAAAGGTTTCCTCTTTATCGTCTTTATCAGGACTGGCTGCACTGTTAGTATCAAGTTTTTTAATTCATCCGGAAATTCCTTATATAAAATCTCATGCACCTCTGCTTCTTATAGCTTTTATTGTTCTTTATAAACATATACCAAATATTGTACGGCTTTTTCAGGGACAGGAGAAAGCTCCGGTATGAAAATACTCATAAACGATCTCTCTTTCAATGCAATAATAGGAGTTTTGGAAAGAGAGAGAGTCTCCCCTCAAAGAGTTATTATGGATATCGAAATAGAGTATGATTTCAAAGAAAACTATATAGACTATGCCGAAGTTGCCAAAATGGTTAAAAAACATATTATAGAAGAGAAGTTCAAACTTATAGAGACCGCTTTACAGAGTCTGGCTGAAAAACTGAAAACCGAATATCCCCAGATTAAAAATCTAAAATTGACTTTAAAAAAGCCTGACATTTTGCCCGACTGCAGTGTGGGCATAACCTTCATAAAGTCTTATAAAAACTTTTAACAGACGAACTCTGATTTTCCCGTCATCATTTTGTCATAGAACAGATTTTCCTTTAAAAAAGTTGAAATTTTCTTTAAATTTTTCTAAAATTATGCTATAATTCCGCTTAAAATAAAACGTAAAGGGGTACCATGAGGATCTTAATAGTGGAAGATGAAATCACGCTTAATAAGACATTGGCCGAAGGACTAAAAGAGTTTGGTTATCAAAGCGACATAGCCGAAAATCTCAAAGATGCACAATATTATCTGGATATAAGAAATTATGATCTTATACTGGTTGACTGGATGCTTCCGGACGGAGACGGTCTTGAACTGGTCACAAGTGTAAAACAGGCAAGCCCGAAAACTGTTGCTATAGTTCTTTCGGCAAGAGATGACAAAGATAGTGAAATAGAAGCTTTGAGAGCAGGTGCAGACGACTACATAAGAAAGCCTTTTGAATTTGATGTACTTGTTGCAAGAATAGAAGCAAGACTCAGATTTGGCGGTAGCAATATTATAGAGATAGAAGAGCTTATCATAAATCCTGAAGAGGAAAAAATCACATACAAAGATACAGAAATAGAACTAAAAGGAAAACCTTTTGAAGTTTTGACACATCTGGCAAGACATAAAGATCAGATAGTATCAAAAGAGCAACTACTTGACGCTATATGGGAAGAGCCTGAACTGGTTACTCCAAATGTTATCGAAGTTGCAATCAACCAGATCAGACAAAAACTAGACAAACCTTTGGGAATAACTACAATTGAGACAGTTAGAAGACGAGGCTATAGATTTTGTTTCCCAAAAGGAGCATAAGAAGCCGATTCATATGGCAGTTGGTGATCGCAAGTGCGGCACTGATTGCCATTTTTTCCAGTCTGCTTTACGGTTACATAAAAAACTCTCTTTATCAAGAACTCGAAGAGCAACTAATCAGACAGGCAAAATTCCTTGCAAGCACAATCCCGTACCATAGAAGCGGTACAAGACTTGACAGTTTTTATCTTGAGAATACACTTGATATAAACGTGGAAGTTACTACCCAGCCAAAACTTATCTACGGTATAAGATTCAATGAATACAAAGAAAACGGCAGATACTACATACAACTTCTATTTCCATACAACTACAGAGAGCAGACATATCTTAAACTGACAAAAGATATCACATCTGTTGTAACACTTCTTAAAAAGATATATAGAATTATTCTGATAGCCAATATTTTGGCATTTGCATTTATCATACTCTATGCTTTTGTTATCTCAAAAATGCTTGTAACCTCAATAACTAACCTGACAAACAAATTGGCAGATATGAACGAAGCTATGCTCAAACCTATAAAAATAGAGAATCTACCGGTAGAATTTCAGCCTCTTGGCAAATCGTTAAATATGCTTATAAACAGAATTCAGACATTTGTAAAATATCAAAAAGAGCTCTTCATAGGAGTTGCACACGAACTTAAAACTCCACTGGCAGTTATGAAACTTAAAAACGAAGTAACACTTTTGAAGAAAAGAACCCCCGAAGAGTACATAGAGACAATAAAACTGAATATAAAAACCATTGATGAAATGAACAATATGGTCGGAAATATTCTCAAAATCGGAAGACAGGAGGGTGATCAGTTCGAACCTCCGGTAGAGATGGATATAATCGAGTATCTCAAAGACAAAGCAAACAACTACAGACTCCTTGCCGAACAGGAGAAAAAAGAACTTATAACAGATCTTAAGCCTGATCACTACGTAGGAACCATCCAGCCTACTCTTTTAAACCACATCATACAGAATTTCGTACAAAACGCTATAAAATTCACTCCAGAAAACGGCAAAATTATTCTAAAAAGCAGCCTTGTTCCAGATGGATTGAAAATCGAAGTGATAGACGAAGGAGCCGGAATTGATGAAAACATGGACCTTTTTGCCCCTTTTAAAAGAGCCGGCAAAAAAAGCGGCGTAGGTCTCGGTCTGTTTCTTGCCAAAAGTGCCGCTGACGCTATGGGCGTAATGATAGATATAAAAAACAGAAAAGACGGCAAAGGTGCAGTTGCTACCATATTGATTCCTTCCACGCTTGCCTGTCCTATTACAAAAAAACAGAAATAAGCCTAAAATCCGCAAAAGTATACAATTTTTTTACATTTCTCCTTAAGTTTCTTGTAAGTTTTTTTAAGATATAAATTGCGATATTAATTATTTTTTCGTATGAGGGGTGTTAATGTCACTAATGATAACGGAAGAGTGTATAGCTTGTGATGCATGCAGAGAAGAGTGCCCGGCAAATGCTATAGAAGAGGGTGATCCTATATATGTAATAGATCCGGACAGATGTACTGAATGTGTCGGCTTTTACGACGAACCTGCCTGTATCGCTGTCTGTCCGGTGGATTGTATTGTACCGGACCCGGACAATGTTGAAACAATTGCAGAACTGAAACTAAAGTATGAACAGATAAAAGCTGAAGAATAATGGCAAAAAGGAGCGCTGTTATAGATATCGGCTCCAACTCTGTCAGGATGGTCGTATTTGAACGCACCAGCAGATTCGGCTTTTATCTTATAGAAGAGATAAAAAGCAGAGTCCGTTTAGCCGAAGGAGCTTATGAAAACGGCGGATATCTTCAGCCAAAAGCTATGGAGAGAGCTTATAAAGCTCTAAAGGAGTTTCTCTCCATAGCAAAGAACCTGAAGGTTAGAAAAATTCTTTGTGTCGCGACTTCTGCTTTAAGAGACGCTCCTAACAGAAACGAGTTTAAAAACAGAATCAAAAAAGAACTCGGACTCAATATAAAAATTATTGATGGACAAAAAGAGGCATTTTTAGGCGGAATTGCTGCAACAAATCTATTGCCTGTAAAAAATGGTATAACAGTTGATATAGGCGGAGGCTCTACCGAATTTTCACTGATCAGAAATTCTAAAGTCGTGGAAACATTCTCCCTAAATATAGGAACAGTAAGAGTAAAAGAGCTTTTTTTCGACAAAAAATGCAGTATTTCAGAAGCTGTTTTTTTCATAAAAAAAGAGTTAGCAAAACTTCCAAAACATTTCAAGAGCAGTACCGCAATCGGCATAGGCGGTACTATACGAGCACTCTCAAAATCTATTATGCAAAAAAGAGAATATCCGTTGGATAAACTCCACGGATTTGAGTTTGAGTATAAAAAAGAGAAAGACTACCTGCAAAAGATTATAAAATCTCCGACAATGAAACTAAAAAAATTCGGTTTTAAAAAAGAGCGTTATGACACAATTAGAGAAGGGGTACTTATTTTTAAAGAGGTCCTTGATCATATCGAAGCAAAAAACGTTATAACCAGCGGTGTCGGTGTAAGAGAAGGAGTTTTTTTATATGACCTGCTAAGAAACTCAAATCTTAGATTTCCTGAAAATTTCAATCCAAGCGTAAAAAGTCTTCAGGATAGATTCTGTTTAAACGCCAAACAGTCCAAAGATATCCAAAAATATGCAATAAAACTTTATGATACATTCAAAGAGATTTTTGATCCCGGTGAACTATATAAAACTCATCTAAAGTTTGCAGCCAAACTTTGTAATATAGGTATAAAAATAGACTTTTACGAACACCATAAACACAGCGCTTATATTGTATTAAATGACCTGGAATACGGTTTTACTCATAAAGATATTGTTCTTATATCAACTCTCATAAGATTTCATAAAAAAAAGCTTCCAAATAACATATATATAAAAGAGATGAAAACTCTTCTTCCAGAAACAGATATTTTGTACTGGCTCAGTTTTATACTCTCGTTTGCAGAGATGATAAATATAGATCACTCAGCACCTAGGGTAGAGTTTGAGTATAACGATAATGTATTGAAAATATTAACTGATGAAGAGCTTTATCTTGCAAAAGAAAATATCAAAAACCTCGAAAAACCTGCCTCTTTCGCTATAGTTTTTGAGAAAAAGACAGATTTGCAACCCTGATTTTACTTTTTAAAACTTGGTTCCCATACTAAACTCAAAGCTTGAAGTCCTATCTCCCGGTTTGTCGTTGAGCGGAGTAGCAAATATCAGCTGAATCGGCCCCATAGGAGAAAGCCACTCTATAGCCGCACCGGCACCGGCCCTTTGGATATCCGTAAAACTTTCATCTCCAATCATACCGTAGTCAATAAAAAATGCTAGTCTCATTTTGGCAGATTCTATCAGTGGAATACTTGCCTCCAGACTGTTTGAAAAGGTCTTTTTACCTCCAATAAGTCTTCCTTCACTATCTTTGGGTGATAATGAACCGGATGAATATCCTCTTACACTTCTGATACCGCCTATATAAAATTTTTCATTAACAGGAAGGTATCCATTATCATATATATATCCAAGCCTAGCCTTGTATCTAAATATCAAATCATAGTCGATAATATCGAGAAAACCAAAATAATAGGCAAATCTGGTATAGCTTTTTACAAATTTTTCATCTCCACCTATACCGGCATATTCCAGACTTGTCCCTGCAACAATGCCGCTTCTTGGCACATAATAATCATCTGTATTGTCAAAGTTTAATGATGGAGTCAAAGAGCTTTTTGTATACTGACCTTCCGGGAAATAGATACTGTCGAAAGTTACATCGCTAAGCTCCGTCTGACTGTATTGATACATAACAGAGCCCCTGAGATATCTTGCAAACTGCTTTCCGACAGTAATCGAGCCACCTTTTTTATTTGAAGTATAGTCATATGACTGATATCTGCTATTATAAAGACTGATTCCTAGACTGTAATCGCTATCAAAAACTCTCGGATTATATAAAGAGGTGTTGAATCTCGTGCTTTTACTGGAGTAGTCAATACCAAGACTCACATCTATTCCGCTTCCAAAAATATTTCTGTCAGAAATACTAGCATTTAGAATTACACCTTCATAACTTCCGTATCCACCGCCAACCATTATGTTTCCGGTAGGCATCTCTTTTACTTTTACAAGCAGATCGATTTTATCTTCGCTAACCCTTTTTTCCTCTATTATCACATCTTCAAAAAAGCCTGTTCTCTTTAAAGCGTTCTTGGAGTCTTTCAGATCGGTAAGATTATATAGATCACCAGGAGCCAGATATATCTCTCTTCTAATCACTCTGTCAAGAGTTCTTTGATTTCCGGAAATAATCACATCTCTTATATAGACTTTTTTACCTGGAACTACTGTAAAAATCACTTCTGTTTCGTGTTTTTTTTCATCTTTTTTGAAATCAGGAATAACCTGTACATAGGCATAGCCTTTGTTGGCGACTTTTTCTTTGATTTTCTGCATATCCTGTCTGAGTTTTTCTATATTGAATATCTTTCCCACTTTAAGCTTCAGATCCTTTTTCAGATCTTCCGTTTTTACAACAGGTTCTGTCAGAAATATATCTATTTTTCTGACAATATAAGGCTCACCTTCAAATATATGGTATGCAAGTTTTGCATTGTAGGTATTGAAATCGACTCTTAAAAAAGGGTTACTCACTTTTGCATCGAGAAACCCTTTTCTCATATATAGATCTTTTATTCTGGCACCGTCATATTCAAGCTGATCCATTTTTACCTTACCGTCATTAAATCCCCACATCCAACCCAAAAAGTCTCGCTCTCTGTTTGCTATAACCTCTTCAATATCGTCTTTATCAAATGATTTTATACCGCATAATTTAAGCTCTCTGATTATAATATTTTCACCCTTGTTGACAAGAAAATACACTTCTATACTTCCGCCGGCAAGCTCTTTTGTCTCAACTTCTACAACCGTATCATAATAACCTTCACTTCTGGCTTTATCAATTATTTTTCTTTTTGCCAACTCTATTTTCTCTTCATCAAAAATATCACCTTTTTTTATTCCCAAAATATCAGGCAGTTCCTCTTTTTTGTTTTCTAGATATCCTTTTATCTCGATTTTAGATATCAGAGGTTTTTCTATAAAATGGTAGGTTAGAACACCGTTCTCTTCCGTAACCCATATATCTTTAAAATAGCCCTGTTCAAAAAATTTTTTTATAGAGAGGTCGATTTTTTCTATATCAATCTCACTCCCTTCGCTAATACCGGCAATCTCTTTGGCGATAGATGGAGAGAGATGTATCAATCCTTCAAACTTTATCTCTTTTATCATTTTGGCATTTATGGATATTACAAGCAGAAAAATCATAATCAGTTTTTTGTTCATTAATCAACCTTGTTTACAGTCCCTGAAAATTTTTAAAAGCAGGTAAAAGTGTATCAACTTTTTGATTAATCTTCATTAAAAGCAAGGATGGATATAATTTCGAAACCAAAATTCGGGAGATTGATAGATGGTTGCCGGTATAATTGGTCTTGGTCTCATGGGCGGATCGTTTGCTCTTGCTTTAAGGGAGCTGAAACTTTTTGACAAAATCATAGGATATGATCATAATAAAGAACATCAAAAAAGCGCTTTGAAACTTGGACTCGTAGATGAAATTGCAGAGTTTGACCAAATAAAAAAATGTGACCTCATCATACTTGCAATTCCGGTAGAAGGTATCATAAGCGTTCTTCAAAAACTTCAGGATGTCAAAAGCGATGCAACAATAATAGACCTTGGGAGTACAAAAGAAAAAATTGTAAATTCCGTTCCCCAAAAGATAAGAAAAAATTTTATAGCAGCACACCCTATGACAGGAACTGAAAAATTTGGGCCCGAAGCAGCACTTCCCGGACTCTATAAAAATAAGATTGTAGTTTTATGCGATATAGAAAAGAGCGGTAAAAAACAAAGGTCACTTGCAGAAGATATTTTTGTTAATATGCAGATGCAAATTGTCTATATGGATGCACACGAACATGATAAACATGCCGCTTTTATCAGTCATCTTCCTCACGCCATAAGCTACGCTCTTGCCAACAGCGTAATGAAACAGGAAGACCCACAGAGTATACTTATCCTTGCAGCCGGCGGTTTTAAAGATATGAGCCGACTCGCGAAAAGTTCTCCATCTATGTGGACAGATATTTTCAAACAGAACAGAGAAAATCTCCTAACCTCCATAGAGGTTTTCGAAAAAGAGTTAAACTATGCCAAAAAACTTGTTGAAAAAAGAGAGTGGGATAAACTGAAAGAGTGGATGAAAAATGCAACCACTCTTCACAACATTCTGTAAACATTATACATCAGACTATTTTTTTACACTATTTTGTCCCAATTTCAACTTTTCTATCAGTTTTCTTATCCTCTCTTTGGGAATTCTATTTTTTTTGCCTTTATATATATTCTCATAAAGCATTTCGGCATAATACTCGGCTTCTTTGTTTTCGCTGATATATGGAATAAGCATAAAAAGAATATCTTTTTCGTTTTGAAACAAAAACTTTTTCCCAAATGAATTTTTATTAAGTTTAGAAATCATCTTCAGGATTATGCCTATCATTACTCCCAAAATAACTCCGGCAATAAAGACAATATAGTGCTTGGGTTGAAATTTTGATATGTAGTTTTTCCGGCTTTCACCAACCGGCATACTCTCAATATCCTCTTTTTTCCCGTTTACGACTTCTTTTATAACCTCTACTTTAACCTCTTCAGTTTTAAGCTCTTTGATACTCTTCGCATCTGGATCAAAATATTTCAGAAAAAGAGGCTGGATTGTAAAATCGGAATCGGAAACGATTGAAAACTTTTTCTCATATACACCGTAAACTTTACCGTTTTTTATCATATACCGGCTTTTGGACTCATCTGCAAAAACAGAAGCTTCAGGTATATTGATATCAATCGTTTCGATGTCCTTCACATTTCCGTAACCCTCCACTTTGACAGTAAAGGTGACAGGATCTCCTCGCTTGATCTTTTTCTTGTCTACATGAGTTTTTATTTTGAAATCGCCTACCAATTTGATATTTTCAGGAACCGCTTTTACATCAAACTGCAAAGAGTTTGAAGTAACACTTCTCCATACCGGTGTCTTTATAACAAATCCAAAGGAGTCTTTGATCGTTTTTGGAACGGCTATTTTCATCAAAGCCGGTTCTATATCAAGCTTTCCGCTTCTTTGAGGAAAAAGTATATATCTTGCCTCTTTCACAAGATAGTTTCCCGACAGATACTCCCTCTCTTTTCCCATATCATTTACCCAGAAATTTTTAAAATCGGGCGCTATATATCTGAAATCCACGATATTTGCGGATGTTTTGATTTTCAGTCTCAAAGTCAAAATCAGACCTTCTCCTTTGTATAGACTTTTCTTATCTGCCAGCATCTGCAAAACCACATCATCGGCCCTCTTTCTATCTTTTAAAACTGCAACTTTCAAAGGATCCGTCTTTTCAACTCTGCCATCGACCTTTACCTCAAAAGGTCCTATTTTAGTATCGCTTAAAGGTGTAAAAACAACTGAGAGTTTTTTTACCCTTTTAGTTTTGCCGTTTTTTATGATAATCCGCTCACTTATCGTACTGGTTTCGACTCTATACTTTCCAATCTTTTCGATACCTGGAAAAACTATTTTTTCTCCGCTTGCTTCTATGACAAAAAGAACGCTTTCACCTGCGTGCACCTCTTTTTTGTCGGTATACACCCTCACTTCGGCAAACAGAGGCAATAAAGCCAAAACAGTTATTAAAAACAGAAAATTACCAGGGTTTCTCATCGCTCTTCTCTTTTTTTCCGGATTTCAAAGGATACAAAAGAGCCGGCATTTGATTTTTTTGTATCTCTTCTATCCACTTTTTCTCTTCCATGCCACTTAGAATTGCTGTATTTTCAAAGCCGTCTGAATTTTTTTTGCTGCGATTCCTTTTTTGCATACTCTTTTTCTCTTCTTTTTTCTTTTTTTCGCTATTTTTTGTTTCAAAACTCTTTCGTTTTTTCTGCTCTTTAGCACTCTTTTTGTTCTCTTTTTTGCTCTTTTTGTGTTTTTCCATCATCTTTTTTGCAAGCATTAGATTGTATCTTGCATCTTCATCATCTTTGATTTGGAGACTCTTTTCATAAAAGTAGATCGCCTTGGGGAAATCGCCTTTTTGAAAATAGCAGTTTCCGAGATTGTACAGTTTGAATCTTTCAAGCTCCAGATCTTTTGTTTCGACCATATTATAATACCTGATGGCTTCATCATATTTTTTTGCTTTATAGCAGGCATTTGCAAGGTCATAGAGACTTTGCGCCGAGTGTTTGGACTCTGCAATCTTTTTAAAATATTTGATACTCTTTTCAAAATCTTTTCTCTCATAACTCTCTTTTGCTCTCTTTATATAGTCAAAATCCAAAATACCGGCTTTTGATTCCAAGCCGGCAGAAAAGAGTGATAGAAAAAGCACTATGGACACTTTTTTCGAAGGAAAAGAGAAAAAAGCCGTAAATAGCAAAAAGAGTGCAATACCTAGCGGATAATAATAGAGTTCCTGCATTTTTGGCACCTTTACGGTCTTGCCTCCCCCTGCACCATTTTTGAATGTTTCATTGTAGATTTTAACGATATCATCTTTTGAATATCCGCTTATAAAAAGCCCTCCTCCGCTTTTTTGTGCTATCTTTTCTATCAGGCGATTAGCTCTTGTTATAACGATTTTTCCATCTTTGTCTTTCAAAAGGCCATTATCACTCTTTATCGGAACACCTTTAAAAGAGCCGACCAGATCAATCCATATTTTCAAACCTGCTTTTTCGCATAATTCCAACTCTTTTGAAAACTCTTCCTGGTCTCCGCCATCTGTAAAAATTACGGCTTTTTTCTCATTTTTGTCTACCAGCAAAGAGTTTATCGTCTCTATCGCTGTTACAAAATCCGTCCCTTCAGATGTGATACTTTTCGTATCAAGCCTTGATACGAGATACTTCAAAGCTTTTATATCGCTTGTGGGAGGAGAGACCAAAAATGAGTCTTTTGAAAAGGCGACAACGGCAACTTCATCTCCTTTTAGCATATCCAGAAGTCTCAATATTTTGTTCTTTGAAAACTCTAGACGATTCGGATAGACATCCTCAGCAAGCATGGAGCGTGAAATGTCCAAAGCTATAACAACGGTATCTGAATTTTTTTGATACTCTTCGTAACCGTTTTTTATCACCGGTCTTGAAATCGCAACTATCATAAAAAAGAGAGCCATAAAAAGAATGGCTATTTTTGCCTTTTTGCTTACAGAAGCATCAATTTTAAGTTTTTCAAAAATTTCAGGCTTGAAAATTCTCTCTATCTCATTTTTGTTTGTAAGTATCAAATAAAGAAGTATCAAAGATGGTATAAGCATCAAAAATATAAACTCAGGATATAAAAGCCTCATTAAATGCCTCTTCTGCCGTAAAAATAGATATAAAAAAGCAGACAAAGAATCGCTACAAATTGAATATATATATACAGGGGCTCTTTTTTTGCAGCTATATCGCCTCTTATTTCCGATTTCTCAAGCTCATCGATCTTTTTATAAATATTTTTCAAATCTTTTGCATTTGAGGCATAGAAAAACTCTCCGCCGCTCTTTTGGGCAATTTTTCCAAGCAGATTGTTGTCTATACTATTTTCATCTCCTATAGCTACAGCATATATTTTTATACCATGTTTTTGCGCCATGTCAAGAGCGACCCGGAGCGGAGCTTTGCTTGCAGTATCGAGTCCGTCTGTGAGGAGTATTATGACTTTTGACTTTGCTTCACTCTTTTTTAAAAGGGCAACAGACTGGATCAGAGCATCGATTATTGCGGTTTTGTTTCCGGCAATTCCAATATTCAGATAATCTATCACACTATTTAAAATCTTTTTTTCATATGTAAGCGGTGATGCGGTATAAGCAAAACTTCCGAAGACTATAAGTGCAAGATTGTCATTTTTACGTTTTTCGACAAAATCCTTTACAAGCTCTTTTACAACGTCAAACCTGCTTTTATGCGGATTTTCTTTGTCAAATCCCTCTTTCTTCATAGATGAGCTTGCATCTATTGCCAAAGCTATATCATAACCTTTTCTTTTCAGACTCATACTTGTATCTATAACTACAGGTCCTGCAAGAGAGACGATGGTCAAAAAAACGGTGCTGTTTTTCAGAAACTGTGTCAAAAATCTTTTTTTTGATGTTACGCTTTCAAACATAGAGATATGCGGAAAAAGCAGCGCACTCTCTTTGGCAGGGCATTTTTTGATACATATTATATAAAGCGGCAAAAGAATCAAAACCCATGGATACTCAAAAGCAAAACTATTCATTTACAGTCTCTATAAAAAGAGTAAAATATCTTATAGTCTCTTCATCCATATTCGGAACTTTTTTTCTATATTTGTATTTTTCTAGTTTCGGCAGAAGTTCCAAAAAAATCCTTCTGCTCCTTTCGTCATTTACAAGCTTTCTTCCATATTTTGTTATCTCGTAAGCCGCTTTTTTGGAGTCGGAAACATCAATACTTTTCAGTTTTTGAAGCAGAATTTTTCTCTCATTCCTCTTTTTTCTCTTTAAAATCTTAAGCACTTTGAAAAGTAAAACCGCTACGAAAACCGAAAAAAGCAAAAAGGAGATAATGTATGCATAAAAAGAGATATCCGGTATCTCAACAAGCGGCTTGATATCTCTTATTTTTTCCATCATACTTTTCCAAAAAGCCTTGCAAGTTTTACAAACGGCTCTTCATCGGTATATATTTTGACAAATCTTATTCGGTTTTTTCTCAGATGTTTATACAAAAATGCATCTTTTTTTACTATCTCTTTTTTGTATCTCTTTATACTTTTCGCGTCGATGTCAAAAAGAGCGCTTTTTCCGCTATTGGGATCGTATAGGTTTATCATTCCCATATCGGGCGGATCTTCTTCAAGTCTGTCTCTGACAACTATGCAGACAACTTCATGTTTTTTCGAAAGCAGAGTCAAATCAAACTCTTCAAGAAAATCTCCTATTATAAATATCAGAGATCTTCTTTTGATCTGTCTGAACAGAGTCTTTGCAAGTATATGATAATCGGCTCTTTTTTTTAAAGGATTAAAGAGCGTTATCTCTTCAACGCTTTTTTTGACACCAAAAACGGTCTTTGAAGGTGAAACCTTACTGTAAAGCCTGTCTGCAAATATATAAGAAGAGAATCTGTCACTGTTTTTGACTGCAGAAAAACCTAAAAGTGCTACAATATGGGCTATCGTCTCATATTTAAATCTTCTGGAACCAAAATACGTGTTTCCGTCGAGCATTGTAGCTGACACAACATTGAGTTCTCTCTCTTCGTGATAGATTTTGACATACGGTTTTTGAAGCTTTGCGGTTATCATCCAGTCGATTTTTTTGATATCTTCTCCAGCCTCATACTCCCTGAGTTCTGCAAAATCAAAACCTTCGCCTTTGAACATCGAGAGATTATTACCGGAAATTTCACCAAAAATCTGCCGTCTGGCTTTGATAATAATCTTCTTTGCTTTCAAATCCAAATTAAACCTTGTAAATTGCACCGCTTTTTATGGAATTGCAACTTTTTCCAGAACTTTTTCGACAATATAATCAGACGTCACACCTTCAGCTTCAGCTTCATAGCTCAAAACTATTCTGTGTCTCAAAACTTCCTTGGCAATGTACGCTATCTCCAAAGGAGAGACAAAATCTTTGTCTCTTAGATACGCTACAGCTCTGCTCGCTTTATACATATCAATACTGGCTCTTGGACTTGCACCGAACTCTATATAATCTTTTATGTTTTTAAGCCCGTATTTTTCAGGTTCTCTGGTGGCAAAAACAAGATCTATGATATACTTTTCAACATCTTCGTCTATATGTATTTTTTTTACCTCGTCACGAATCCTCATCAGATCATCTTTTTGCATCACCTGTTCTATCTCTTCGAAAGCGTCGTTTGCTACTCTTCTCGCGATTTCAAGCTCTTCTTCTTTTGTGTTGTATCCGATTACAAGCTTTAGCATAAACCTGTCAAGCTGCGCTTCGGGAAGGTTGTATGCACCTTCCTGTTCTACTGGATTTTGGGTCGCCATAACCAAAAAAGGCCTCTCAATTTTAAATGTTTTCTCGCCAATGGTAACCTGGCGTTCCTGCATAACTTCCAAAAGAGCCGACTGTACCTTTGCAGGGGCCCTGTTTATCTCATCTGCAAGCAGAATATTTGTAAAGACAGGGCCTTTTTTTATCTTAAAATCATTGTTTTTCGGGTCGTATATCTCAGCTCCTATAATATCGCTAGGTAGAAGATCCGGAGTAAACTGTACCCTTTTGAAGTCCAGTCCCAAAGTTTTTGCAAGTGCATTTACCGTGGTTGTTTTTGCAAGCCCGGGAACTCCTTCAAGAAGTATATGCCCACTACATAAAAGACCTGCCAAAAGAGAGTCTATCATCTTCTCCTGACCCACTACAACTTTTTTTATTTCAGACTTGAGCCTCTTTATCTTCTCTCTCATTAAATCCTCGTATCTGTTTATTGCGAAGTATAGCAAAACCGATTTAAATACTTAAAACATAAAAACTCAAGCAATCACTGTTAATTTTTATTTTATAAATTCAAGTCTACTGTAGAGTCGAAAGTTCAAGAGTTCTTATACTGTCCTCTATTGTAGCAAGATCACCTCTTTCACCGTTTTTGACATAATTGACAAATGCAGTCAGCTCTTTATAAAGGGGCTCTTCTTTTTTGACAAAGCAGTTTCTGACCACATATGAGTTATTGGTTTTAAAAGATGAATATTCAACAAGATCCTGTGTTATCAAATCTGCCTCGAAATAAGCATCTGCAGTCGCCACTTCTATTTTTCTTTTCTTAAATGGAGTAAGCCAGTTGGTTGTTATATTTGCTATAACTTCCTCTTCAAGTTCAAAAGATAGTATTGCATTGTCTTCGTGATGATTATGTATCTTTTTTGATTTAAATATATTTTTTCTGATAATTTTTTTATCTGTTAAAAACCGAATCAGATCAATATCGTGAACGGCCAGATCGGTAAGTATTCCCACATCTGCTATTCTGGGAGGGAAGGGGCCTACTCTTGTAATATCCAGACTGTATATCTCTTTGCCTTTAAGCTCCGCTTTCAGTGCTTTTACAACAGGGTTGAATCTCTCTACATGCCCTACCGCACTTTTTATGCCCGCTTTCAAAACATTTTCATTTATCTCCATGGCATCTTCTATAGTTGATGCAGCAGGTTTTTCTATAAATATATCGACTCCGTTTTCTATACATTTGAGTGCAATCTCTTTATGTGTAAAAGTTGGAGTTGCTATAATTACGGCATCAGGTTTTTTATCATCTATCATTTTCTGTATATCTTCAAAATGTTCTGTAGGCAGGTCAGTCTTTACAAAAGGGTCACATACTCCTACAATTCTGGCTTCGGGTATAGATGAAAGAACCCTATAATGGTTTTTACCCATCACACCTAGACCCACTATCGCTATTTTCATTTGATTATGCCTTTTAGTTTCTCTATGATATAGTTTTGCTCTTCCTCTTTTAAAAATGGACTCATAGGCAGACTCATGATCTCTTTTGATATCTTTTCTGAAACCGGAAAATCACCCTCTTTATGCCCGAGATATGAAAAAGCCGGTTGAAGATGCAGAGGTTTAGGATAGTGAACAGCTGTAGGGATTCCGTCTTCATTCAATTTTTTTGCCACACTGTCTCTATCTTGAACCCTTATGGAATATTGCGCATAGACAGAAGTCCTGTCATCTTTGATACAGGGGGTTGTAACGATGTCTTCAAGCATTTTGGTATATCTTTTCGCTATTTCAACTCTTTTCTTCACCTCTTCATCAAAATATTTCAGCTTTACATTCAAAACGGCGGCCTGAATAGCATCTAGTCGTCCATTTATCCCTATGTACTGGTGTTCATACCTTCTGGACTGACCGTGAATGGAAATGGATTTTATCTTTTTTGCCATCTCTTCATCATTGACAAAAACAGCCCCGCCGTCTCCATAGCATCCAAGAGGTTTGGAAGGGAAAAAACTTGTACACCCGATATCGGAGAGATTGCAGCTCTTTTTGCCTCTGTATTCTGCACCGAAACTTTGGCAAGCATCTTCAATAACCGCAATATTATATTTTTTTGCTATTTCATTTATTTCATCCATATCGGCAGGCTGACCATACAAACTGACAGGAATTATAGCCTTAGTTTTATCGGTAATCTTCTCTTCAATTTTTGATACGTCTATATTATATGTCTGCTCATCAATATCTACAAATACAGGCTTTGCTTTCAAAAAAGCTATAACTTCCGCAGTAGCTATAAAGGTAAAAGGCGTTGTTATAACTTCATCACCCAAACCTACATCCAAAGCCATGAGAGAGAGAAGAAGAGCATCTGTCCCACTTGAACAGCTTATAGAGTGTTTTGATCCTGTATAAGAACTCAGATTTTCTTCTAGAGCCTTTACTTTGGGACCCTGAATAAACTGTGCAGATTCCAACACTTCATTTATCTCTTTATCTATCTCTTCTTTATATTTTTTATACTGTGCTTTTAAATCGATAAAAGCTATTTCCATAATCAGCCTTTTTAATTTAGGGAAATGCCCTTTAATATAAATCGTTAGCTCTTTTCAATAAACATTACCGTTCATCTGGTTCAATTATAGATTATATTTACTTTGAGTTATCTTTTATTTTTCTCTCACATATATCGTTATTGTCACACTTTTATGATAACTTTTGCAGTATAATCGGCAAAATTTCATTAAGGTATAATATGCAATAATACAGATGAGCCTAAAACGGCTGGATATCACAGTCGAACAGGGAAAAAAGATGGAAATAACTATAAAAAAATTGAAAAACAGTCTTCATGACTCATGCAAATTTTTCAATCAGTATAAACTCTCGTTTGTAGAGAATTTCTCAAAATATGTCAAAGAGATAAACTCTCCACTGCTTCCATCAAATATGTTCAATACAATAGCTATAAATCTTTTTGATGTACTTTTTACGGAAGATTCTGAACAGATAGAGAGAAAACTTTCAACTCTAATAACCGACCTTTTAAAAAATGAGGTGGATATTAAAAACGCTATAACGAAAACACTTCTTGAAATGATAAAAGACTATACAGATTTTATAATTAAAAATAATATATCTTTAATGAAATTAAAAATATTGATAACTTTGATAGATAAGTATATCGAAATAATAGATAGGGCATATGCATCATATTTTGAGAAAATGAAAGAAGAGTTAAAAAGTGTTAAAAACGAGACTGTAAAAATAAATAAAGAGATAATATATCACGCCCTAGAAAAACTCAACCAACAAAAAACACAGATTGAGATGATCGCCTTTTACAAAGAACTTCCCGTAATATGTAAAAGCAGGATTATAAGAAAAATAAGGGAGATGGCAGTTATAGATATTTCAGAGTGTCAATACACAACAATATTTAAAGGAAAAAAATCGCTTTATATTAAAACTGATCTTTTACCAAAAGCTCTAAAAGCAGATATATTATCATTTGACTTCAACAATGAAGCGATGACAATAGGCAATTTTGAACTTATAGATTTACCTCAGGAAAAAAGGAAAAACGTACGAGTTGAACCGAAAGAGCCGATACCCGCTTCAATCTATTTTAAATATGAAAAGAAGAGTGCAACAATAATTGACCTCTCTGTAAAAGGCCTCGGGATTATTGTTGCTGACGCAGTCGATTTAAAAAGAGGAGACACTATCAAGGTAGGTTTTATACTCAATGGCAACTATTTAAGACCTGAAGCAATTATAGCCTATGTAGAAGACACCGAAAATAAGACAAAACATATAGGTGTAATACTTCGTCTTGAAAAAAAAGATGAAGAGTTTCTTTCAGAGTATATTATAAAAAGACAGTTTGAGATTTTGAAAGAGATTAAAAACTTTTAAAACCTGGCCTGGCGCCGACCTACTTTTCCACACCCGAGGGGTGCAGTATCATCAGCGATGCGGAGCTTAGCTTCCGGGTTCGGGATGGGACCGGGCGTTTCCTCCGCTCTATAGGCACCAGGACAGAAAGAGTAAAAGCTTCGAGAAGCCCTTAATCTTTCTGTCTCATACTATCACTCACACTCATTGTTAACAGCCCAAATAAAGATGCAATCTCTTTAAGTAACTCAGTAAGGCGGCATACGCCCAGATCTTTTATATGTAAGCCGAACGGACTATTAGTACTGGTCAGCTAAAGGCCTTGCAGCCCTTACACA